>JAUNXU010000108.1 GCA_030539615.1 Methanobacteriaceae archaeon
TTATATTTATAATAATTTCTTTATTAATGATTATTTTTTTCAATTATTTTACTTAAATATATCTATAGATTATACTAAATAAAGTAAAAATAAATGTTTTTTTTATTAGAAAGAAATGTTAGATAAAACAAAATTTGTACAAGATTATGTTTAAAATTTTATTAAATAGCCAAAACTAATCTTTTCTATTTTTAGTAAATTAATTTTATGGAAAAGTTAAATTCATTATTTAAAAGAGAAAAAAAAGAGTTTAAGATTAAATCAATAAATATTTATTATAAAAATAATATCAAATTTTATGTATACTTTTTAAAAAAGTAAGATATATTTTAAAATTATTAAAAAGTAATAACAGAATTCTAAAAATAATTAAAAAATAGAATTGTAATATATAATATATATTAATTAAATTAAACATAATATTTATAGTAATATTTTATATTACAAAATTTTAATTTCATTATAGTCTAAGAATAATTAATTAAATTGAACATATTAATTCACATTAAAAGTTTCAATTATAATTCAATAATTAGATATTTAAAAAGAAATTAACCTTAAATAATTAAGTTATACCCAATATAAACATATTACTAATTACAATTTATATAATAATTTTATATTAACCATTTTAATCAATTAGAATCATTAAATAAAGAAGCAATAAAAAAATATTATATGAATAACAAAATTAAGAAAAAAGAATTCAAATTATAATAAATAATCTTTTCATCACTTCACGTTTTAAAATAAAAGATAAATTAGAGTACTAAAAAGTAAAATAATGTTTTCAGACTATTATACTTATAAAAAAAGAATTTAATAAGAAAATCTTTAAAAAGTATACAAACATTACTTCTAGAATTCTAAATAAAAACGATGGAGACAACATAATGGTAAAAGAAGAAATTACCACAACAAAATATTTAATACATTCACAAATTAAAGCTAATGGATTTGTAGAAAAACCAGACATAGTAGGTGCAATATTTGGACAGACAGAAGGATTATTAAGTGACAGCCTTGATTTAAGAGAACTTCAAAAAACTGGAAAAATAGGTAGACTAAAAGTAGATATGACAAATAAATCTGGACGAACTAGTGGAGAAGTAATAATACCATCAAGTCTTGATAGAATAGAAACAACAATATTAGCTGCTTCATTAGAAACAATAAATAGAGTAGGACCATGTGAAGCTAAATTAACAGTAAGTAATATTGAAGATGTTAGATCACTTAAAAGAAAAACTATAGTAGCTAGAGCTAAAGAATTGTACCAAGAAATGATGGAAGAATTCACACCTGAAAGTACTAGAATGATTGATGAAGTAAAAGAATCAATAAGAGTACATGAAATTATTGAATATGGTGAAGAAAAACTTCCTGCTGGCCCAAATGTTCCCGAATCAGATGCAATATTAATAGTAGAAGGCAGATCTGATGTTTTAAACTTACTAAAATTTGGAATAAAAAATACAATAGCAGTAGAAGGAGTAAGTGTACCAAAAACTGTTGCTGATTTAACAGAAGAAAAAACAGTAACCGCATTTTTAGATGGTGATAGAGGCGGAGATTTAATACTTAAAGAATTATTACAAATAGGAAAAATCGATTATATTACACGAGCACCTAGAGGACAAGAAGTAGAATATTTAAACAAAGATCAAGTATTACTCGCTTTGAAAAATAAAACACCTGTAGAAAAAATAACAAACCACACCCAATACCAACCAAAATCACAACATTATCATAATCACAACCACCATCAACAAAAAAACAAACAAAACACAGAACATAACATAAACATAGACTCATCAATTAAACCAACAAGAAAACAAAAACAAATTCCCCAACCTGCACAAAAAATAACAACCACAACTGATCATAATAAAATGCTTAAAAAAATACTTGATGATTTATCAGGAACAAATAAAGGTGAAATATTAGATCATGCAATGAATGTTATAAAAACAGTACAAGTAGAAAACATATATAATGAAATAAAAGACATAGACCAAGAAATATATGCAATTGTGTTTGATGGAATAATAAGTCAAAGAATATTAGATTTAGCAAAAGAAAAAAACTTAGAACGTATTGTAGCAGTAAAAATGAATGATATTGTTAAAAAACCTGAAACCATAAAAATAATGGTAAAATAAATACTTAAAATCCACTATAAAAAAATATGATAAATCAAGAAGATATAATCGATAAATCTGAATATAAAGAACAAATCGAAGATTATATAATTGAGATGGATATAAGAAACTATTCAATAAATACATTGAAGACTTATAATTCCATCTTAAAAAATTTTTATAGATTTATTGAAACCCAAAATAAAGAATTAACTCAAAAACAATTATTAAAATTATTTAAAAAATATATTCAACACCTAAAAAGAGATAAACATGTTACTCAAAACTACATATATCTTGTAACAGTTGTACTACGAAAATTCTTTGAATTTTGTGAATTTAGCATTTATACTGAATTAAAAGCTCCTAAAAGAACAAAATCTTTACCAAAATCATTAAATGAACAAGAAGTATATGATTTAATACATGCATTTGATGATAATCCAATAAATACTCCTGTAAGAAAAATTACTCAAATGCGAGACAAACTCATGTTAACTTTATTATATTCAACAGGACTACGAGTATCAGAATTAGTTAAAATAGAAAGAAACAGTATTGATTTTAAAGAAAGAACTATGAGAATTAGGGGAAAAGGAGATAAAGATAGGATTATAGTATTTGATGAAAACTCAAAAAAATTGTTAAAAAAATATCTTGAACAAATAGATGATACTAATCCATTCATATTTACTAATCCTACAGGAAATCCATTAACAAGCAGATATGTCCAGTTAATGATAAAAAAATATGCTAAAAAAAGTGGTATTAAACGTAGAGTTACACCCCATATACTAAGACATTCTTTTGCTACACATTTATTAAAAAATGGAGTAGACATAAGAGCAATTCAACAATTATTAGGTCATTCAAATCTTAGTACAACACAAATATATACAAGTGTAGATTTACACACACTTAAAGATTTATATGATTCTGCTCAAAAAACACGAGTAAGTAATTTAGAAAAATAGAAAATCATAAAAAAGTGTAAATTACTAATTTTATTAGAGTGTCTGACAAAAATCATTTTTTTTAGAAAATTTTATTTTTCTTGATAAATAAAGACTTTTTTTAGTCTTTTCATTTAACAATTTTGATTTTTGTCTCTTTCTTATTTTTAAAAAAAAATAAAGTTTAAAATTCAATAAACTTTAATTATTATCCTTTGGTAAAGTTGCTATTGTAATACTAGAAGATAATGCTATTTTTATAAAATCACCAACAATAAAAGGTACAACCCCCATTATTATTAAATTAGTAATAGATGGCATTACTCCAGTATGTGTTTGTATAAAATTTGATAGTACTAATAAACCAGGTATATATATACATATGAAATTAGCTATCATCATTAAAATTACTGTATTTAATGGTTTTCTTGAATTTGAATAATTATCAAATAAATATCCTAAAAATGTTGCAGCTATTATAAAACCTACAATATATCCTCCGGAAGATCCTAAAATGAAATTAAAACCGGATTGCATATTAGTAAACCAAGGCATTCCTAAAATTCCTAAAACTAAGTAGAGTAATTGACTAAAACCACCCCATTTACCTAATAAACTCCCTGCTATTAATACTGCAAATGTTTGTAATGTTATTAATACAGGACTCCATGGAACTTGTATTGTAACTTGTGCCATTAACCCTGTGAAACATGCCATTAAAAATGACATTAATATTTTATTTAATAGGTTTGTATTTGTTCTCCATTGAAACCAAGAATTTTGTATCTCATGAATCTGATTTAAATCTATATACATTAATATTCACTCCATATATAATTTTAAATTATGATAAAAAATTAAATTTTAAAAATAATTTTTTTAAGTATCCATAATTTTAATTTGTATATTATTATATGTTATTTAAAACTATTATAGATAATTGTTATTTAAAGTCCAATTATTTTT
>JAUNXU010000109.1 GCA_030539615.1 Methanobacteriaceae archaeon
TCTTTTTTAATTTGTTCTTCTTTTTCAATTTGTTTCTGTTGTTCCTGTTTCTCTTGAATTTCAACTAACTTTGATACATTATTATTTAATGTATCAATTTGTTGTTGTGTATTTTCATCCATTTTTAATCAACAAATAAAGATTGTAAATCAATATCTTTAACACATTCAAAAGAAGTAATTTCTAATGATGGTTTATTATTCTTACCTGGAACCATTGCATATTTTGCTTTATAAAGTCCAGGAACTGCAACTAAACATTTTTAAATTTATTTTTTTTGTTGGTCTAGATAAGTTAATTGTAATGGTAAATATCCAATTGAATCTCTACCAGAATTTTGTGAAAAACAAGTTAATTTCAACATATCGACTTTATTTCCATCTTTATCATCAAAAGACATATCTTTGTACCCAGTTATTATTACCATTTCTTCCATAATTAACACCTCTTACATTTTTTATCTATTTTTAGCATTTTTTGGTTAACCGATATGTTAATTATAACTAGTTAAATTTAACAAGTCAAGGATAAATTGTAATTTATCAAAAAATATTCTATAATTTATAAATAATGGTAAAAAGGAGTAAACATAAATGACACTAAAAAAAATAAGAATGGAAAAAGGCTTAACGCAAGAAGAACTTGCAATAAAAAGCAAAATAAGTTTAAGTAGTATTGTCAGAATTGAAAGAACTGGAAAATGCACCATTACATTAGCACAAAAAATTGCAAATGCATTAAATGTCACAATAGACGAAATTTTTCCCGACAACGGGAAATAAAAAAAACTAGTAATTAAACTAGTTTTTATGTTATAATTTATTAAGAATTTTTTTTATTTTAAAGGTCTTGAATTAGCATTATTTTTTAATATGCTTTTTAATGCCTTTTTTTTATTTTCTTTTATTCTTATATACTCATTGTCTAACACTTTCATAGTGCCATCATCTAATACTTTAGTATCATTGTCATTTAATACACATAATAAATTAGAAAAATCTTCTTGTAAATCCGTATCAAAATCATTATTATATAAACTTAAAGTTGCCAAACTTCCTTTAATTCTTTTTATAATCATATCTTTATTTATATTTCTGCTATAATCTCTATATAATTCAACATCACAAGTAAAATCTAATTTTAATTTTCTTAATCTACTCCAAAAACTTAAATACTCTAAATTCTTACTATCAATATCTTTTACAAAACAAACAACATGCTCTGTAAGATAATCTAAAAATAATTTTCTATTATCTAAAATTTGAAAAATTCTAAAAAGCTGATAATAATAACACTCATGCTCTATAGCTGGTTTATATATTTCTATTGCTCTATCAAAAGAATAATAAAATTTTCTCATAGTTTGAAATTCAATATTTAAAATCAATGTAACTGGAGGACAAACAGCACAAACTATTTTTTTAATTTCCTCATTAGAATAATCTTTAATATGTTCTTTTATAAAAGAAAAATCATTTTTTATCTTAGGATCATTGCCAAAGTTCAAATAAAATTCTAACATACCTAAATAAATTTGATTATACGACTTTCTTTTAAATGCAAATGTATAAACATAATAATCATAATAATTTATTAAACCATTTTTAAACCATAACGGAATAAAAAAATCTTTATAATTCTGTTCAATAACTTCCCTAGTTTTATTATAAGAACGAAAAAATATATTATTACTAGAACGCTGACCTAAACTTAAATATTCAACAGTTAATTTTTTACCATGTTTTCTTCCTACTTTTTGATAAATACTAAAAGTAGTTTTTAAATTATTTCTTAAACAATCATCATTATAAAACTTTTCGGGATTTTGTATTGAATTGGTATGATAACAAAAATCAATTCTATTTTCTTGTGTCTTTTCAATTTCTAAATTATAATCTTTTAATATATTTTCAACAACTTTATAACTTTCTAAAGTTAAATCGTACTCTCCTAAAGTCCATAAGCCAACAGAACGCAATTGAACAACAATTCTCGGCGTATTTTCATTAGGAATAGATTTAGTAAAAAATATATCGTAAAATCCCTCCTTTCTAATACAATAATCATAAATTGAAAAACGTCTTTTACATAACAATAAATTATCATCATAATTAAACCAAAATTCATTATTATTAGATACATCAAATAAATTTTTACACGTTTCAAAATATTCAACAAGTTTCATAATACCATCTGGTAAAACATTTTCCTCATTAGATTTTACTCTATCATTTTTTATAAAAATAGAATAATAAAGCGTATCAATATGTGGCAAAAATTTTTCACGTTTTAACGAAAAATACTTTTTTTGTAACTCTAAATCAAATTCTTTAAATAATTTTGACCTAGTTACACTAACATTGTAACCCATAAACAACCCTCCTTGATTTTGTGGTCAAAACCCTATTTGACCACTTTTTTTTTGAGTAAATTTTGGCTTATTTAAAGGCTTAACGCATAATTTATATTAAAATCTCATGGGGCGTATTACAAGTACGCCCACAACTGCACCTAAAACCAAAAAATGTAATTTTTAACTACTTAATTTTAACATATTTGTAACAAAAATACATTACTCAAAAAAACTATTTAATCTTATAATTTTATTCTCTACTATAAAAAACACATAAAATAAAATTATATAGTTTCTATTTTTTTATAAGCTATAAAATATTAACTTTATAATTTTTTTCTACGTGCCTACAGCACTACTAAAAAAATTATAAAATATAAGTAGTTCCTTTAACTAATACATTTCCAAAATAAAAAAACTGCTGCTTTTCTAAAATATCAGTTATATTAGTATTAAGTGAAACAACATAACAACTTGTATCAATTTGCTTAAACGAAACACGACTTGAAAACAACTGTTTAAATTTAATATTTTCTTTAAGAGCCAATTGAATAACACCAACTATATAAATTTTATAATGCCTGGCAACTTGCATTATAAATTTAATATCATCAAGTAATTGCTTGTCAGTTATTAATCCTAATTCATCAATAATTAAATAAGTAACCTTTTTCTTTTTTACAAGATTATTTCTTAAATTACTAAAATAACTTTTGATAGAATCCAAATTATTAATAATTCTATAACCCTTAAAATCATCTTCATAAGCATTAAATAAAATAACATCACATTCTTTAAGATTACTAATTATTTGCTTCAACATTGAAGATTTACCTTGTCCAGGTAAACCTGAAATAAGTAAATGTGGACAAATTTTCATATCTGCAATAATAGGTTGTAACTTAAAATCATATCCAAGCAATAATTGATAATTAGGTAAATCAATAAACTTATAATTCAATTTAACGCTATTTTGAATAACATAAATTCTAACATATGAATTAAAATATTCTAATTCAATATCGCATTTAAACGAAGTTCTTAAAAAATCTTTTTTTAATAAAAAATCGTTGTATGATATACACATTGATATATCAATATCAAAATAAAATCCATTTTCTAAAACTTGATAATTTAAAACTTTAATATTTTTATCAATCAATTTTATAATCTCTTTAATTTCCTCTTTTTTATTATCATGTGTAAGAAAAAACACAGATTATCAAAATAAAAACTACTAAATTCTTAATCATAAAGCACACTCCGTTTCTAAAACGCACACCGTTTTATCCTCATAAAACAAAATTTATAAAAACATAATTCTATTAAACATAATTTCTCAAATGCCCCGTAAAGGGGCTAATAAAAAGTTATTTAGATGAAACATGTTCTAAAATTTCTCTAATTTCTATAAATTCATTCATTAATTTATCTTGTTTAGATTTTGGATAATTAGAAAGATATTTTGATATACAATTAAATTGTAAATCTAAAATTAATTCTACTTGTCTTTTAGATAAATTATAAATATCATCTTTTACAACATCAACCGATTTAACATCTACAACATTATCTCTAATACCTTCTACATTATCAACTTTTTTAACATCAAAATTCTTTTGTTTTTTTTCAACTGGAGCAATAAGATTTTGTTTAATTTCTTTCTTTTTTTCTCTAATTTCTTTAGTAGTCATTTCTGGAGTAA
>JAUNXU010000110.1 GCA_030539615.1 Methanobacteriaceae archaeon
CAAATAAAATAAAACCTAGAATTAAAAAAGTTAAAAATTCTGATTTCTTTAAGCTCATTGCAAATTTTCTTAGAAAAGGAGAAATTAAATACAAACCAATATATGTAGTAACAAACCAATATTCTCTTGTTAAAACAGGGAAGAATACATAAATTAAATCTTTAAAAGAAAATTTAATCATTCCACAAATTATCAAAACACTATAGATTGATACAGAATAAAAAAATGTTTCTAAAAAAAGTTGAAGTAGTTTACTACTTTTAAATTTACTTATTTCATATAAATATCCTGAAGATAAAATATAACAGTTTACTGAAACTATACATATGCTATTTATTATTAATTTAATAAAGTAATTAAATGAAAACAAATTTATATATTCTCCAACATTACTATATGAAAAGAAATGTAAACAAATAATCATCATCATTGAAATAACTCTTAATAAGTCTAATGAATAATTTCTAGTTCTCTTTTTAACCGCTATGACTTCTTTCAATTTAAATTACCTCTTCTATTATTTATATTTTTAATAGTGTTTTTTATTTTTCTCTTAATTCTAAATTTTAAATACCAAATTATTTTTAAATCATTAATAAAAAAATATTTTTTAGTTATTTTCTTATTATAAGCAATAAATCCTCTTGGAGTAATAAAATAATGATTAAAATTTTCTGTTACTATTGGCATATCCTTCTTTTGTTGTAAATGAATATAAACAACTTCACTTTCCTTCAAATCACTTAAATTTTTTAAGTATAATTTATTCTTTTTATACTCCAAATAGTTGTACTTTAATTTAATATTATTCTCAAAATAAAAATTTCTATATTGTATATTTGTATCAAGACATATTGGAATATTAGGCATAATTTTGTATCCAAGTAATTCGATAATATCATTAATTCCTGTATGATTTGTAGGATACCTCTCATCAAAACACCAAATATACTTACTATTTAATATTTTTTTATAATCCTTATTAATTAAGTGGGTTTGCATAAATGCTTTATTAATATCAGGAATATTTCTATTAATAGAAATATGACCTAAATCTAATATTTTATCATTATTATTCATATTTTTTTCACTAAATACATTTTTTAAATCTCCAAACACAATATCTAAATCACAATATCCCCAAAAATCATATTTTTCTAAAATAGTTGAAAAAACATATCCATAAGTAACTTTATAATCACATAATTTATATGGACTATGTATATCGGTACCTATTTTATTTTTTACTATTTTTTTAAATTCATTAAATGTACAATTATTAATAATAATATTATTAGCAGCAAATACTACGTCCTCATTTGTGTAAATATACCAATCTATAAAAGAGTTATTTTTCATTGATTCTAATGTCAAAAATATATTCTTAGGAAGCTCGCCAAAATAAGGCGAAATTATAGCAATTTTATTCATTTATACTCCTCTTTCTTTCTCGTATATTGGCTTGTTAAATAAATAATAAATTATTAAAAATGGTACATAACAAACTGCATTATCAAAGTATACTTCAGTAACAGATAAAAATAATTCTAAAAAACAAACAATTAAAACAATTCCATATGAACGATTAGGCTTTATTCTATTTTTCATTAATATCCCAAAAAAGTATATTATCAACACTGTACCAATAACCCCTCCTGAATATAACCAAACTAATAATTGATTATGAGGCTGCCAATATCCCCCACTATACCAAACAAATTCATTATGTTTAATTACTCCATTACCAAAAATAGTATAAATTAATGGCTGATTTTCTAATACCTCTTTTGCATTATTCCAAATATATACTCTTGCAGATAAAGAAGCATCCTTATTCAACACAGCTGATATTAAAGAAGAAAATAAATTCTGTAAATTAAAAAATACAACAGCAAATTGAAAAGCAATCGCGCTACTCAAATAGGTTTTGTAATTGATTCTAACTCTACAAATCTTCCCTAATAATAATATGGCTATAAAAACAATCAATCCAACTATTGCTGTTGATATATCTTTTAAAAATATATTTAATACTGCACAAATTATAAAAAATATTAATGATTTTCTATATTTAGATTTATTATTATTATATAAAACTATTATTGCAGCCAATGTAGGAAAAATCATATTTGTAAACTGTGTTTTTATTCCTAGAAAATAATAGTCTCCCGCTTCTATATCCCAAAATGTTGATTGTATAATTCCTCGTGGAAATATCATTATAGATATAATGTTAATAAATAGTAGTATTATTCCTATTCTAAAAACACCAAGAAGCAACTCTTGTGATTTCTTACAATAAAACTCAAATACAAAAAATAAATTTATTACCATTATAGTTAAGTAACCCCACTGAAGAATTCCTGAAAATTCTGCTTTAATTAACATTAAGAAAAAAAGCATCATACGATAGATAATCCAAATTATAAATGCTTTAGATAATTTTAAATTTTCTTTAAAAGCTTTTGTACTAAAAAATATTAGTTCACTAATATTTAATAAAATATATAGATTAGTAGTTAAAGCGAATTGAGTAAAAATCTTAGGTTGAAAAATTGGTATTAAGCATATACATATCCATATATTATATAAATAGCCTTTTTTTATACTCATATATACTTTTCCTTTCTTATAATCCAATTAATAATACTTATAATTCTCCATCTAGTAATTTTCCATAAAATGTTTTGCAGCCCTTTATTTCTTTTGGATATGACTTCTTCCACGTAAGTTTAAATAATCCAGTCTCTTTTTTTAATTCATTCCATAGCTTCTCATCAAACTCTTCTCCTAAAACCTTACATAACTCGTCACAACAAGGATTATTCGGAATAATTTCATTAAATACTTTTGATATTCTAATATCTTGGCGTTGTGCAAGGGCAATCATATAATCAACTAGAAGGTAATCAATTAATCTATCATTATTTTTCCAATAATTAAGGAAAAAGTCACGTATAATTACAAAGATCCATCTATTATTTAAATTACATTTTAAAGAATATCCAGCAAAGTAACCTGCTGCTACAGAACAATGTAAATAATCTGGTCTTTTAATTGACCATAATGGATATTCAAAATATTCTTCAATTATTGGGTGTGCACAGAAAAATGTTGCATCTAACCACATCCCACCATATTTTGCTAATAAAGATAGTCTTAATAGATCCGAATAATTAGTTTGAGTAATTATTCCTTTTTTTCTTTTTTCCTCTATCCATTTAGGTATATCTACAAAGTCACTATAATTTTTGTCTGTTATTATCTCGACCTTATATTTCCCAGAATTTTTTTGAATAGACTCTACACATCTTTTAACTAATTCAGGAGCATTATCTATACCCTGCCACCAACATATCCAAATTCTATTATCCATATCCGAATATTCTTCTAAAACTATTTTATTATAATCATAGTTTTTTAAATACTCTTCAAACATTTTCTCAAAATATGTAATCATTGTTTCATGCTTTTTCTCTAAACGTCGTTTTACAGCAGGAGGTTCTTGAAATCCATTTTTATTCATTACCTGTATATCAATCTTGGCCCAAAATGTATTTATTGCATCTCCTATTGAAGTTTCTTTAGCAATTTTTATTGTTGCATCTACCTCCTCCAGAGAACGATTTACAACTCTCTTTAAATTCATATGTCTTTTAGCCATACTATTTACCCACTCCTTTCTTAATTCCTAAAAAAAATAATTAATATATTATAACTGCTGTTTTCCACTATATTTTATTCAAGAAATCTCCCAAATTTTTCATACTATACATAGCTACAATAATACTTTATTTATACTGTATTGTTCTTCTAAAAACTAATATTTTTATAATATTTCTCTAAGATATCTTTTGCATTTTTTATGTTATACCAACTATTTTCTGCTGTAGTCTTTCCTTCTGCCCTTGCCCTTGGATCAACACTTAAAATAGCTCCTGCCCACTTACATGTACTTTCTTTTAATCCAATAAACTTACATTTATCAGCAAATGAAACTTCTTCAGGAACTTTTGTTGAAAAAATA
>JAUNXU010000029.1 GCA_030539615.1 Methanobacteriaceae archaeon
TTTCTTTAAATACGATATAAAATAAAATATGAGAAAAAAATTTAGTAAAAAAAAGATTTTTAATTGATTTTCTTGTTTTAAATTAATTTACGTAGTTTGAATAATGTTTTTGGAGATTTTTTTAATAATGCTTTTAAAATTCCTTGTAAACTAACATTTTCAACTGATGTTTCTTGCATTATTTTTGCATAGTTATTAAGTTCATCATCAGTTGATTCATTTATAAATTTCTTAATTTTTAGAACTTTTTTGAATTTCATTCTCATACCTTTATCAATAAATTCTTCATATTCTTTTAAATTATTTTTACTATAATCTTTATCTTTTATAGCTTTTGCTGCTGTAAGTCCTGCTTCATATCCACTTTCAATTCCAGTATCAATTCCACCACCAGTAACTGGATTTATACATCCTGCTGCATCTCCAACTACTAATAAATTATCTGTAATAACTTCATGAATAATTCCTCCAACAGGATTTCCACCAGCATTTATTTCTACAATTTGACCATCTTTTACTTCAGGACATAATTCTATAAAATCATTAAGATATTCATAAGCACTTTTTTTAGCTAAATGAGGTAATATTTCTAATCCAACATTTGCAATATCATCTCCTTTTGGAAATATCCATGCATATCCTCCAGGTGCATAATCTCCAAAGTAAAAATCTATAGAATTTGAATTTGTTAATGGGAGATTGGTCATTTCAAATTGTATTCCAGTTTCCATATTTTCTAATTTTGTTTGAGTGTTTAGACCAAATTTTCTTGCTATTAATGATTCAGGACCATCTGCTGCTATAATAATATGTGTTTTTATTTGAAATGTTTTATTTTCCTGTTTTAATGTAACTATTATGTTATCTTTATCAATTCTTTCTATTTTTGTTGGTTCAGTTCTAAGATAAGTTTTGGTTCCATTTCTTATAGCTTGCATTGTTAAATGTTTGTCAAATACTTTTCTTTCTAGTATATAACCTGTTTCAGGTGTTTTTAAATCTTGTGTGTAAAATGTTGCTGCTGTATTATCTGGTGACACAATTCTAGCTGCAGTGATTTTTTGTGTTATCCATCTTGGATTTATTTCTAGTTCTAATTTTTTCATTTTGGATTCGGGTATTCCTTCTGCACATCTTTTAGGTGTTCCAAGTTCTGATTTACGATCTATTAATATTGTATTTGCTCCATTTTTTGATGATTTTATTGCTGCTGCAGATCCAGCTATTCCTGCACCTATTATTAGTATATCTGTTTCGATCATGTTTTTTCTTCCTTTTTTTTATTAATTATTATAATTTTTATTTTTATTTATTATTTTTACTTTTTTTAATGGACTTTATGAGGGACTTGTATAATCTGTACTAAACAAATTAATATGAAATTAAAAATTTATTTTAATAAACTATATTAAATGAAGGGGAAATTTAAATGGTAAATGTGAAAATTAAACGTTATAGAATAGGTTTTGTAGATGGTGAATGTAATGATTTTTCTAATAGATTTTTATATGAATTGAATATTTGCATTGATAAAGATTATTTTCCAGTTATAACTTCTATAAAAGAAGAATATTCTGAATATAATTTTATTGATGTATTATTTGAGATTTTTGAATATTTATTAGACTATTTTAATTTATTTGTAGATTTTGAAGATGGTAATTTACCTGTAATTAAACTACCTGAAATTAAAAATGGTTATAAATGTTTTGAAATTTTATTAGATTCAATGGAGTATCAGAAGTTACAAAGTTATTATCATTTATTTAATGAGTATATGGAAGATATTTATGGGTTTTTAGATGTTTCAATTGAAGATTTTATTCAATATGCATTAGGATATATTATATCTCATAGTATAAAAGAGTAAGAATAATAATGAATATTAACTACTTTTTTTTTTATTCTATATAAGGTATGGTTAATCCTAATTCTAATTTTTTATCAATATTTTTTTGATTAAGTTCTTTTTTAATTTTTGCATGTTTTTCAATTATATTAAAACCATCAGTTATTGGTTCTACTTCAAATATATCATCATTTATTGCAGCTTCCAATATTTTAGATCCTTTTGAAGTTCTTTTTATTACAGTTGACCAGCCATCAGGAGATCCTACATTCCCCATGGAAATATCAGAATATTTTGATGTATAATCTTTACATACATCACAACCACTTTGTTGATAACCAATTACTTGTTCTGATGGAATATATATGTCTTTTTCATCAGTACTTATACGTAATTCTTTTTCAAGTATGCTTATTTTAGTTACTTCTATTGGTTTAACTTTAGCTTTTTCTTTTATTAAAGTATCAAATGCATCATTAGATAATGTTGCAGTACAGAATATACCTAATATTAATGCTATATTTTTTTTAATAAATCTTGTTGCAAGTGGATATGATTGCATTTTTCTAATTCCTCTTACTTGACATGGAAGATTTACTGTTCCAATTTTTTCAAGTCCATACTTTCTTGTAGCTTCTTTTAATACTGAAATAGTGGGACAAACTGTGAATTTTGATTTTGCAGCCTTTAATATCTCTTTTTTTGTTGTAGCAATTATTGGTTCTGTTTGCAATGTTTTTTCTCTATTTATTGTGGCAGTTAATACTGCTCCATCAATAATATCTTTTTCTAAAGCATAAATTAATAAAGCAGTAACACATCCTCCAGATTGTGCTTTTTTTTGTATTTTTTTGTCTTTAGCTTTCATTGCTATTATCTCTTCATATGAACCAATGTTTATATTTAAATTTTTCATTATATTACTCCTATAAAATTTATTAATTTATAGTCCAGTATCTTTTCTTATCTGCTCTTTTGGCCACCAACTTCTAGGACAATGAAAATAACATGATCCACATTTAACACATCTATTAAAATTAAAGCTAGGTCTACCATTTATCATGGTCATACTTTTTGTCGGACATGCCATTGTACACATTCCACAACCAATACATAAAGTTGCATTCATTATCTCTTCTTGAATAATTAATCCACTAGTGTCTGTTTTAGCTACAAATTTTTGCAATACTTTTAAGTATTCTTTGTCATGACTATATATTGCAGTAATAATATTTGTCATCATTTCAGGTGATACAGGACAACCTGGTATTGCAAGATCAACTTTTATAATTTGACTTAAAGGTACAAATGATTCATGTTTTGTTTGTGGGGTTTGTCCACCTTTTGCAAATCTTGTAAATCCTCCATTTGTTGCACATGATCCTAAAGCTATTAAAATTTTAGATTTCTTCCTAACCTCTTTTAATTCATTTATACTATAATCATCTTCTAGACATACCGATCCTTCTACAAATGCTATATCCATATCAGGTACTTCTTTTGTGGATATAATTGGAGTACCATAAACAATATTTGATTCAGTAATTATTTTAACTAAATTATCATAATCTTCAGTTAAAGATAATAAATCACCATTACATCCAGATAAATTTAGATATCCTATTTTTGCAGTTTCACTTTCTACATCAATTTCTTTATATTCTTCATTATTCTCTTTATTAACCATTTTTTTTAATTTATTAAACATGAATTAATTCCCTCTTTTATATTTTCTTGTTTAATTTAATATTTTTTGTATACATTTTATGACATATGGGATACTTTTTTTAACTGGTTTTGTTAACCCTATATTTATTTCAGGTGTTGTGATAAGTTTTGGTTGACATGCAACAATAGTAATGTCATATTTATCTTTTAAGTGGTATAACATATTTATTGGATTAATATCTTCTATACTAAGTATATTTTTATCTTCTTTTTGTATTTGATCAATTTTGAATGTTTTTATAGTGCCTGGTGCACTATTAAAGTCTACAACATCAACTAAAATTATTTTTTTCCATTTAGGACTTGGTAATGAAAATATGTGTTGTACAGAACCTGTTGAACCATCAATAACTTTAGTATTTTTAGGTATATCTACATTATTTTTTATCATTGTATTAATAACTGTTGGTCCAAAACCATCATCTTTAAATAAAATGTTTCCACAACCAACTACTATATTTTCATAGTCGTATATCAAAATATATGCTTCCTTATATCTTATTGTTTATTTACTAATTTAGTTTCATCTTTTAATACTTTTTTTGTTGAATCATCTATAACAAGCATATGTGTAGCACAATGTGAACAAGGATTGTAACCACGTACAATATCAGCACCATATTTATAATGAAATCCTTCTGTAGCAATACCAATAGTTGGAATATTCCATGTTGTAGGTGTAATTACATTATAATAATCAATTTTACCATAAGAATTAACTTTAACCATATGAACTTCTGTTCCAGTAGAACCTTCAATAACACCTAAACCCATTTTATCTGTACCTTCAGTAGAATAACGCGTATGAACTGTTGCAGATGGATCTAATTTATTTATTAATTCTATAATATGTTCAATAGAACTATTAATTTCCATGGCTCTTGAAATATGTTGAGCAATAAGACCTTTATCTTTAAATTTTCTAAATTTATCTGCACGAGCACGAGGTCCAGTTTCTACACATTTACCATCATATAATGGAATATTAGAACATGAAATTTTACTAATTTCTATTTGATCAAACCATGTTGTAGGCATCATTTCTTCATATTTATCAACTAAAAAATTATTGGAATTACCATAATGATTACTTGTTGTTAAAATGGGTTGATTATGCATTCCTAATTCATCAGGAAACTCTTTATTTTTAAAACATGTAATCATATATTCAACATGATCTTGAGTTAATTTTTGAATATTTTTAATTCTAGTTTTAATTTTGTTTATAGTACTCTTAGTAATATTATGATCCATACCACCAATACGAATATCTGGAGGATGAATTCCTTCACCGCCAATAGTATCTTGGATATATTGAATATTTTTTCTAATTTCACAAATATCTTTCACAGTTTTTAAAAATTCTTTTTCAGAAATAAATTTTCTCATAATAAATAACTGATGAGTTAGATGACTATTAACAATGCTTGAATGAAGACAAAGTTCTCTTAAAATATGACTAGTTTTAGAAATATTTATTTTTAATGATTGTTCAATAGCTTCAACAGAAGCAAGAGTATGAGTTAATGAATCTGTAGCACAAATACGTTGCATAAAGAGGGGGGCTGTTTCAGGAGCTCTGCCAATAACCATTTTTTCTAGACCTCTAATAGGTGTAAAGCTAAAATATCTACCTGTAGTTACAATTCCTTCTTCATTAACTTCCATGGATAGTTCAGCAGCACCAGATTGTCGAGTAACTGGTGAAACTACAATAGTTTCATTAATATAAATCACCTCGAATTTTTTTTTGATTAGTATTGATTATTTATCTTTTTTTTATTAATGGTAATGAATTTAAATTATTTTTATTAGCTATAATTTTTTTTTAAAAATAGCATTCAACTATTAATATATATTTCTTTATTATTATATTCTAACTTTAAATTAATTAGGGTTTTATAAGGCAATTGTATACAAACAGATAAATTATAAAATAATTTAAAAAAGAGGAAAGAATAAAATGATACAATTAATAAAAAAAGAAGAAAATTGGAGAAGAATAAAACCTAAAAGTAATGTGTGGTGTCC
This sequence comes from Methanobacteriaceae archaeon, assembly GCA_030539615.1. Taxonomy (GTDB): domain Archaea; phylum Methanobacteriota; class Methanobacteria; order Methanobacteriales; family Methanobacteriaceae; genus Methanosphaera. Next base: position 5,609 of record JAUNXU010000029.1, read on the forward strand.
TAAAAAAGGGGATAAGATAGAAGGGGTATTAAAAGAAAAAAAAGAAAATATTGGGCAGTTTAATGCAAATCAATATGTGGTTTGTGATAAAAATGATGAATTAATAATAATTTGGGGAAAAACACAATTAGATCAATTAATGCAGGAAATAAACATTGATGATTATATAAGAATAATTTATAATGGGATATTAAATTTAGGCGATAATAAACAAATGCAATTATATACTTTAGATATAAAAGATTGAGTAATCATGAAATATATTACGGAAATAAATGAACAATTAGAAAAAGATAATAATGTAATCTTATTTAAGCAAGATTTAAAAAAATATCATAAATACTATCAAAAAAAGTATAATACAATTTATATATCAACACCAAAAATTGGAAAAATAGCACTTGAAAATATTCTAAGAATTAAATATAAAAAAACAGATAAAGAACTTAAAAACAAAACAGCAATGCAATTAATATCTGAAATAAATAAAGAAACAAAAGGATTAATAATATTTTTAGATGCATTTGAACAACTATCATTAAGAGAACAAGAATATTACAAACAATTAGCATTAAATAATCAAATAAAATATGTGGTAAATACGAATACACAACCAACAAAAACAAATAAAGAATTTTTCAAAAAATTTATATTAATAAATATGGAAGATTTTCAAGATGATAGAACACAATCAATCAATATAACTTACACAATACTCTTTTTGATTTCTTTAATAATATTTTTACTAATAATAAAATTAGAATTAAATAAAACATCTTTAATAATAAATTCATTATGGTTTACATTACTGATGTATAGGACATTTACATATATAACACATTAATGGATGATGATTTACATGGCAAATAAAATAAATAATTTATTACTAGCTATATTTTTATATACTTTGATTTCGTATATTCTACAATTACCACAATTGTCTTTAAGTATTCTTTATGCTTCAATAGGATCTCAAATAATTATATTAATTCCAGAAAAATATAAAAACACATTGTTAATTATAGTGCCTATGATTCTATTAATAGATTTATATCCTATGATAATAGTTCCATTAATAATTGGGTATTTATCAACAATATTGATGAATTTGTTAGGTGGAGAAAAATGTGCTTTATTTGCTCCAATAAGAAATACAAAATTTTCTGGACCAAGAAATTATATAGAAACAAATACATCTAAAGATTATTCAACAACAATATTCTTAGTAGTAATTACAATAACTGCATTAATTATTTCAACTAATAGTATTGTTATTTTAGAAAATATACATGAAGATAATAATCTTGGAGAATATTTAACACAGGATAATAATTATTACAATAATGAGAATCAAAATACAACAATAAAACATATTGTTAATATAAATCCATCAGAAACTCATAATAAAAATATAACTTCAACACAAATTAATAATACAACAACAACTATAATAACTGATTATGTTCCTTAAATTATCTTTTATTAGTTGTATTTAAATAGGGTTATTATATTAAAAAAATAGAATGTATGTAATAAAAATTGGTAGTGAGAGTAAAATTTTAATCTAAAAAAATTTAAATAGATAAAAATTGTTTATTCTTCATCTAAATATTTAATATCAAGTTCTGGTTTATTACTAACTATACAAAAAGAATCAATATCTTTAAACACAACAGTACTGGCAGTAATAAATGAACCATTACCAATTTTAACTCCAGGATTAAAACTAGTATTTATGCCTGTTTTTACACCATCTCCAAAGATAGCACCAAATTTACGAATACCTGAATCAACTCGTTGTTCTTTTACTTTAACTTTTACATTACCATTATCAAAACGAAGATTGGCAAGATTAGTACCAGCACCTAAATTACAATCAACACCAATAACAGAATCACCAACATAACTTAAATGATTAACATTGGTTCGATCCATGATAATTGAATTTTTTATTTCTACAGCATTACCAACACTTACAGAATTACAAATACAAGTATATGGTCTAATGTATGAATTTGGTCCTATATCACAATTTTTTCCAATAAAAACGGGACCTTCTATATAACATCCTGAACGAATAATACTACCTTCACCAAGAGTTATATTTCCATGGATAGTAACATTATCTTCAATTTCACCATCAATATTTTTTTCAATATTTTTAAGAAAATCATGATTTGAACTTAGTAATTCCCATGGTCTACCAACATCCATCCATGGTTCATTAGATAATAAACCTAGAATTTCATATCCTTCGTCTAATTCAATCTTTAAAGAATCAGTAATTTCATATTCACCACGTGAAGAAATACCTGTTTTACGTATTGCATCGAATATTTCAAGGCTAAATAAGTAAATACCAGCATTTGCAAGATTACTTGGAGCTTCTTCTATTGAAGGTTTTTCAATAATTTCTGTAATTTGATCATTAGTCATTGAAACAATACCGTATGTAGATGGATTTTGAACTTGTATTAATGTTAGTACTGATTTAACTTTATTACTAGTACGTGTAGCATATTTTTCAATTAAATTACGAATAAGATCATAACTAACAATAATATCTCCATTTAATACTATGAAACTTTCATCAATAAATTCTTCAGCACTACTAATTGCATGAGCAGTTCCTAATTGGCCTTCTTGTATGCTATAATTAATATTAACTCCAAAATTGCTACCGTCTCCAAAATAGTCTTGTATAACTTCTTGTTTATAACCTACAACAAGAGTAATATCTTTAATACCTGCATCACGTAATGATTCAATATTATACTGTATTAAGGGTTTACCTCCAGTAATTAGCATAGTTTTTGGTCTTGTTGTTGTTAAAGGACGCATTCGTGTTCCTTCACCTGCAGTTAATATAACAGCTTTCATAAATATCCTCCTCCCTTTTAACAATAATAATTTTAATAAAATTATAATTATAATTAATTTACTGTAACTATAAAAGGATATAACATTATTCCTAATTATATTTTTCGAATATTATACATATTAAGAAGAAATTTATTATTATAATCAAAATTTCTAATTGATAATAATCTAAATAGATTATATTAAATAATAAAAAAAGACAAATAGTTATATATGAATTAATGATTATTTGATCTATAATTCTTATAAAATAATGATAATTCAAATAATAATGATAATAAAACGATAAATGGAGATGTAAAAAAAGCATGGCATTATTTTTTTTAAAAGATATTGTATTAATTCTATTTATGGCTGTTCTAGTTTTATTAATATTTAATAAAATTAAATTACCTCCTATAATAGCTTTCTTTATAAGTGGTATTTTACTTGGCCCTTATGGATTACATTTTGTAAATTCAGTTTCTCAAATAGAAGTAATCTCAGAATTAGGTATAATATTCCTATTATTTATTATAGGTTTAGAATTTTCAGTAGAAAAATTTTCTGCTATAAAGCATTTTGCTTTAATAGGTGGTGTATTACAATTAATATTTACAACTGCTGTATCCTCAATTATAGCTATATTTGTTGGAATTCCAATGAATCAAGCATTATTTTTAGGATTTTTAGTATGTTTCAGTAGTACTGCAATTGTATTGCGTATATTGGAAGAAAAACATCAGTTAGATAGTATACAAGGACGAACAATATTAGGTATTTTAATATTTCAAGATGTTGCAGCAGTATTAATTTTACTATTTACACCAATGCTTGCAGGATCAATGGAAGTTGATGTATTTACATTATTACGAAATGTAGTTTTATTAATTATATTTTTAATAATAATTGGAAAATGGATAATACCAAAATTACTTACAATAACTGCACAATTTAAAAATCGAGATTTATTTATATTGGTAATATTATTAATTTGTTTAGGAACAACTTATATAACTTCATGGGTAGGTTTATCAGAAGCTCTTGGAGCATTTCTTGCAGGATTATTAATATCAAATACACATTATCGTCATCAAGCTTTAGGACTTATGCAACCATTTCAGGATGTATTTATGAGTCTATTTTTAATATCTGTGGGTATGATGATAAATGTTAATTTCTTAATAAATAATGCATTAATGATTATTTTCTTAGCATTAATGGTAATTATAATAAAAATTATTATCACATTTGGTGTAACAATTATATTAAAATTACCAATGAAAATAATGATAATAGTTAGTGTGTTACTTTCTCAGATAGGGGAGTTTTCTTTTGTCTTAGCAGCAGCTGGACTTGGTGTAGGATTACTTAATGAATATTTATTCCAAATGTTTCTAGCAGTAACTATTATAACAATGTCATTAACTCCGTTTTTAGCAAACTTATTGCCAAAAGTCATTGATAAATTTAATCATGTAGAACTACCAAATTTCTTAGATAATGCAAATAATATTGAAGTACCAAAAGAAATTGAACTTAGAAATCATGTAATTATAGTAGGTTATGGTATAAATGGTAAAAATTTAGCAGCATCTTGTGAAAAATTTGATATACCCTATGTAATAGTAGATTTAAATCCTAAGATAGTTAATCAAGGATTAAAAAAAGGAAAACACATATTTTATGGTGATGCAACTAAAGAAAATATATTAGAAGAATTGAATATTAATGATGCAAAATTAATGGTAATTGCAACATCAAGTTCAAAAGGTGCAATTAGAATAACTGATATTTCAAAAAAATTGAATCCTAATATTTATATAATTGTAAGAACAAGATACATTAAATTTATAGATGCAATATTTGAAGCAGGAGCTGATGAGGTAATACCTGAAGAATTTGAAACATCAATTGAAATATTTTCACGAGTATTAGATGAATATGATCAAGATGAAAAAGAAATAATGGAACATGTAGCTGAATTAAGATCAAACCATTATGATACATTTGATACTAATGATTCTAATATTTTAAGTAGTTTAAATTTTACTAAAACCGATTTAGATGTGGATTCTATCATAATATCTAAAGAAACAACATTAGGTAAATTAAACTTAAGTAAATATAACTTAAAACCAATAGCAATAATGCATGGTATGGATACAATAAATAATTTTGATGACACATATGAATTATCATTAGAAGATGTTGTATTAGTAAGTGGGTTTCCCGAAGATATTGATAAATATTATGAATGTAACTAAAGGAGTGATATTCTGACATTTTATGCAATAAATGGTAGTCCAAGAAAAAAATGGAATACTGATAAATTATTAACTAAAAGTTTAGACGGAATAAAATCAATTATACCAGAAGCAAAAATAGAAACAATTCATTTATATGATTACACATATAAAGGTTGTATTAGTTGTTTTGCATGTAAAAAATTAGGATCAAAAAAGTATGGTACTTGTGCATTAGAAGATGATTTAACACCAGTACTAGAAAAACTTTCAAAAGCTGAAGGAATAATATTTGGAAGTCCAATATATTTTGGAAATGTAACTGGGGAAATGAGATCGTTTTATGAACGATTATTATTTCCGTATCTAACTTATGACAATAATTATTCTTCATTAGCTCCTAAAAAGATGTTAACAGCGTGTATATATACAATGAATATAAAAGAAAAAGAAATTACAACAAGAAATTATCATTCTTTCTTAGATATGGTGGAAGGATTTATTGAATCAGTATTTACAAAACCAGATCATGTATATTCATGTAACACATACCAGTTTAGTGATTATTCTAAATATAAATGTGAATGTTTTGATGAAAAAGATAAGAAAAAACAATTAGAAGAACAATTTCCTATTGATTGTGAAAATGCATTTAATTTAGGAGTAAATTTAGCAAAAAAACTAATAATAAAATAAAAAAAAGATAAGTAAATAGTTGATAAGAAAAGTTTTTAATTAAATACAACTTTTAAGAAAATCAACACTTATCTTATTAATTTTTTCTAAATGTTTGGATGTTTTTCCTTCAGCTGTAATACGAATATATGGTTCAGTTCCTGATGGTCTAATTAGAACCCAACTACCATCATTAAAACTTAAACGTGTACCATCAATATTGGTGATTTCTTTAATATCATCAAAACAATTACTAAATTCAGCTTCAACTTTATTCATAATACTAGTTTTATCTTTATTTTCACATGTTATTTTAGATCTAATAGTAGGATAATTTTCAATATCATTTAATAATTTAGATAATTTTCCCTTCTTTTGAATAATTTCTATAATACGTAATCCTGATAATAATCCATCAGGACACATACAAAAATCAGGGTGTAACCAAGATCCAGAAGGTTCTCCACCAAAAGTAGCATTGTGCTTATTAATAGCTTCTGCTACATGAACATCACCAACAGGAGTCCTTATGACACTACCTCCAATTTTATGCATACATGTATCAATACAAGCAGATGCATCCACAGTAGTAACAACGTTTCCTCCAAATTGAGTAGAAATTAAAGCTAATAATTTATCAAAATCAGCTACATTTCCTTTTTCATCAACAGCAATCATTCTATCGGCATCACCATCATGAGCAATACCTACATCAGCACCAATGCTTTTAACAGCATCTTTTAATTCTTTGAGATTAGCTTCAGAAGGTTCGGGATTTCGTCCTGGGAAAAATCCATCAGGTTGTGCATTCATTGCAACAACATTACATCCTGCTTTTCGAAGTAATATTGGTGATAAATAAGATCCAGCACCATTAGCGCAATCTACAACAACTTTTAATGGTTTTTCTTTATTAATTTCAACAATATTTAAAAGATCATCTAAATATTCATTTGTAAACCATGAAATGTCATATTCACTTCCAATTTCAGACCAATTTACAGGTTTAAATGTTTTTTCATAAACTAATCTTTCAATTTCTCGTTCTTGGTCTTGTTTGTATGCCATTCCATTAGGATTCCATAATTTTATTCCATTGTCTGGTGAAGGGTTATGTGATGCAGTTATCATAATTCCAGCATTACCTTTTAGTTTTAATGTTGCATATCCAACAACAGGTGTGGGAACCATACCTAAATTTAATACATTACATCCACATTCTAATAATGCAGATACCATTACATTTTCAATTATTTTTCCTGTTGTTCGAGGATCTCTTCCAATTATTACTGTATGGTCTTTACCACCTATATATGAAGCTAATGATCGTGCAACATTTATTGCTAATTCTAGTGTTATTTTTTCGTTATATTTTCCTCTAATTCCTGAAGTTCCGAATAATTTTGGTATTTCTATCATGTTTTTACCTAATCTCTTTTTAATAATATAATTTTATTATCTATTTATTAACTTAAATTTTTGAATATAATTGTTTTATTAATTTCTTCTTAAAAAAATAAAAAAAACATATTAATAACAATTAAATAAATAAAATAAGTTTGAGTTATAATCTAGTTAAAAAAGAATAATTCTAAAAAAAATAATAATATTGGAGTTTTAAGCTCCGTATTTATCAGTTACACCCATAAGATCTCTGATAATTTGCATTACATCAGATCCTCTGATACGACAAAGTCCACCTTTAGCAGCAGCTCTTTCACCATATTCTGTTATATCATCTACACGTAAACCATCAGCTTTTATAAATACTGGTACTGGATCACCTGAATGATCTTTTACACTAACAGGTGTTGAATGATCAGCTGTTACAAATAAGACAATATCATCAATTTCCCGAAGATCACCCATAATAACATCTACTTTTTCAATAAATCCTTTTTTACCTAAATAATCTCCATCGTGGCCTGCTTCATCTGCACCATCAACATTTATTAATATGAAATCATATTGGTCATCTTTCACTGTTTTTATAATATGTTTATGGATACTGTCAATATCGGTGTTAATTCCACCAGTAGCTCCAGGTATTTTTATAATATCCATTCCTGCAAGTTTACCAATTCCTTGTATTAAACCGGTTTCTGCTACACATGCTGATTTAAAACCAAATTTTTCATCTAATGTTTTTAAATGTGGTACTTCTCCAACACCTCTTGGTAAAACTATATTTGCTGGTACTTTTCCTTCGGATATTAATTTTTCATTAACTGGATGATTTTTAAGTAATCTGAAAGATTCTTCAACAAATTTATTTACAATATCTGCAGTTTTTTTAGCTTCTGGAGAATCATCTAATGGTTTTACAGTTTTTGGTTTTTTACCTTCTTTTTTAGGATCAGAATCTGTTATTTTATCAGATAATCCTTCACCTCTTAGAATTAATACTCCTCTATGGCCATCTGATTCTTTGAATATTACTTCAACATCATCTGCAAGATTCATTGTGTTAATTGTATCGGCTATTTTATCTGTTCCTTCTTGAATCCTTCCTGCTCTTCTGTCAGTAATAATCATATTATCATCAGCTGTTGAGAAATTACATCTGAATGCTATGTCTCCAGGATTAACGTCCATATCAATTCCTAAAGCTTCAATTGGTCCTCTTCCAGTATAAACTTCATATGGGTCATATCCTAATAAAGTTAAATGTGCAGTATCACTTCCAGGACGTACACCTGGACGTATTGTATCCATTATTCCAGTGATTCCTTCCTCGACCATTTTATCCATATTTGGTGTATTAGCACTTTCTAATGGTGTTTTATTATTTAATTCTTTAATTGGACGATCGCCCATACCATCTATAACTAGTATAATTCCTTTCATTATTTATCATACTCCTGTTAATATAAAACCTATAGTTGCTCCCAAAATTGTTGAAGCTAAATTTACATGCTCATTATTTAAAATGCCTTTTTGTTCTAGGGTTGCTCCAAGAAGACTATCTAAAAAACAGCCAGCCATTCCAGAAATTATAGCTATTAAAAGCCCATTTATAATATTGGGTGCTATACCTAAGAAATATGAAGATATTCCTATTATTATAGTACCTGCTAATGCAGCAGATGTTCCTAAAATAGAAATTCCACCATCAGATCCTTCTTTCACGGGAGAATTGTTTGTTATTAATCGTGGCTTAGATAAAACTCCAATTTCACTAGCTAATGTATCTGCTGTTGCTGAAGATACTGAACCTATAAATCCACCATAATTACCAAATACTGCCATTAGTATTGGTACTATACCATTAGATATAACATTTTTAACAGTACGTTGTTCGTGAACTATACCTATAGATCGTTTGTAATCTTTTTTGAATTGGGTAAAGCCTACGCCTAGAATTAAAAAAAGTAAAATTAGTATTAACCAATTGAATCCACTGGTTATAAATATAAATATGCCCATTAAACTCATAAAGATTGATCCTGTTAAGTCAAGAGCTTTTCTTTTATATGTTATAAATCCTAAGATAAGACAAAGGATTATGAGTAATGGTTGTATCATATGTTACACATTTATATTTTTTTTAATATATATTGGTTGTTGAATTATGAATCAAATAATATTGTTTTATTTTAATAATTATTCAATTATTTTTGTTTTTATTGTTTCAACTCTTTTTAATGGATATATCTTTTTAACATCATGATATATACTTGAAGCAAATTTACCTATTACTATATCTTTAATTAATTCTTCGTAGGTTTTATCTGCAGCATTTTTAACTATGAGTTTAGACATGGTTTCTCTTATAAGTTGTTTTTGTGATGTTTTTGCACGTTTAACTGTGATTGCTATCATATGTATTTTAAATACTCTTCCTTCACGGGTAGTTGCTTGTGTTATGGTGTCAATTCTACTTGTTCCTCTACGGATCATACTACGTACATAATCACTTGTTACTTTATGGCCTACAAAAGTGGTATGTGCTGTATCTCCAGATACATGGTCTATTTCAAAGAATAGTTTTACATATTGTTTACTGAAATCACCTGCTATTTCACGCATGGATGATTCTATTTTTCTACCTTCTAACATGTCAGGTTCTCGTGCAGGAGATGTTCCAAGACTTATGTCTCCAAATTCTTTTGGGGTTACTATATTATACCATTCTTTTTCTTTCCAAGTATCACGTACTCGTCTTCTTGCTTTTGCCATTTTAGTTATTCCTCCGATAAAAATTTTCTATATTTTTTTTTAATATTTAATTATGTAAATTGTAATAAGTTTAAAAAGAGACAGGTTTTTTTTTGAATATTATTTTTTTTTAAATCTGGTGTTTTATATAATATATTACTTATTATAATAGGATGTGTTGAACAAATATTCATTACATATTTAGTTTATTATAATAAAAAATAATTAATACATTATAATTTTGGATAAAGATTATATTTTTTGTATTTAAATTAAAAGAATATTTTTTCTAATTATTTAAATTACTTTTTATAAAATAATATATTTTTTCCTATCTAATTATCACTATTAATATGATAACTTTATTTTATTTTTTGTAAAATTGATTATTTGCCGTCAAATATTTTTTTTAGGTATTTAAGTAATATTTTTTTTAATAAGAGAAAATTAGATACGCATAATAAAATATTTTTATTATTATTCTCTTATTGAACTGTTTAATTCATAGTTTATACTAAAAATAGTTCAAATTCTTAGTTTTACAGCAAGATCCCTATATATTAAAGAAATCCTTTAAATTACTTAAAAAAATAAGAAAATATTTTTATTAATCTAAGTTAATCTAATAATATAATTTAAGTATTTTATTATTTATAAAGATTGTTCTTTTTTTAATAATAATCTAATTAATTAAAAGAAATATTTAATAATGAAAAATCTATTCATTTTTTTCATTATTTTTTTCATTTAAACTATCTATAAATTTATTTATTCTTGCTATTCTTAGCTTTTTATCAGCATTTTGATCTATGTATTTTATTATTTCTATGATTCGTGTAGAGTCTTGTTTTGGTATAGTATAATCAGTTATATTTGGTGACTTCATTTTATTTATTGTTTCAGTATAATCTTCATTTTCTTTTAGTTCATGAGCATATAATCTACTAGTAATATTTTTACTATGGGGTAATCTTATGTTTTGTGTTAATGGATCCATATTTTCATAGTTTATTGTTGTAACTTTTGAATTATTCTCAATCAATTTATAAATATAATTCAATGTTAAATATGGATTATCTAATTTTATTTCATCAAATAAAATAAATATTAAACATTCATTTAGTCCTGTATAAAATATTACTGGTTTTATATGAAATATTTCTTCTATTGTTTTTTGAACCGTTAATGTATCTTTAATAAGATTTTCAATAAATTTTTCATGTATTAATTGACGAATATGTATAAAATTAAGTACTTCATCTAGTTCATCTATGATAAAATCTAATTTATTTTTTACTCTTATGAGTATACGATCGAATATTGCATATTCTCCATAAAATTTATCATTTGATACTAATTTGTCATGATCTATTGATTGATTATTGTAATTATAAAAACTAATGTATATATTGTTAGTTTTTCCATTTTTTTCATAAAACTCAACTAATTTTTGTGTATTATGTACTGTTGTTGTTCTAAAACCTGTGCTACTTGTTCCTTTTGTTAATTTCATGTTAAATGTAGGTCCATATAATTGATCATAAACTTCTTTCAGATGTTCCATGTTTTTAGTTGTCATGTATTGTCCTCCATTTTAATTTACTCATAAGAGTATTAAAGTTATGTATTAAATTACCATATACTTTTTATTATTTGTTGATTATTATCTATGTGTTTATACTATTTGAATTATATTATAGTTCTTATCTTATTAAATTAAATTTTATTAAAAAATAGTTTATTAATCAAAAAATTTATAAATTTATTTAAATTAAAACTCAAATAAATTTAGAAGAAAAATGTTAATAATATAAAAAATAAGATTGAACAAAAATAAATTTCAATATAAATCAAAAAATAGTTTAATTATTGATTTTAATTCTTTTTAGAATTAAGATATTTATCTAAAACATAAGTAACATGACCTGAATATAAAATAACTTCAATACCCATTTTTTTAATTTCTTTTTTTGCTACAGCCCCAATATTTTCACATAATACTATATCACAATTTTTTATAGTTTCTGCTGATTTTTCCCATTGTTCTTTTTGACCTTTAATTTTAGGTGAAAATTTTATATCAGAATAATTAATACTATTATCTTTTTTATTATAATCATATATTACAAAATATTCTGACTGACCAAAATGTTCAAGTTTTTTACCATTATCATTAACTGCAACTGCTATTTTAACCATATTAAAAATTAAACCTCCATAAAAAATAACACTATATCTTTATTTCTGAAATTTAAATAATATTAATTTAACTATTTTCTTTTTAGAAATAACTAATATCTATTTACATAAATATTTTTGAATCCATTTTTTAGAAGTAAAATATATTTAACTACTAATAATAAAATATGTTTTAATTTTAGAAAAATAATTACAATACATATATACCATATATCTTTAAAAAACAAAATTAAAACCTCAAAGCTAAAATTATAAATATTCTTAAAAAATATTATAAATTAAATATAAAACTATTAATTTTATCAATAGGAATTCAAATAATTAATATATAAAATATAATACTAACATCTCCCTATAAAAAAATATTTTCAATTATAAAAAAATGAATAATTTAAATATTAATCTTTATAAACTATAATTATTATAAAAATAAGTCCTATTAGTAAAAAATTCCTTAAAAAAGAAAAAGAACCAAATAAAACCAGAATACTTAATACAATATATAATATTAAAGAAAATCCTTATAATAAAAAATTTAAAAATATCACTACAAAAAACCGTACAAAAGAGCAAGATGTGGAGATTATAATATAATATTTTATACAAAAGATAATATCCTATATATCGTTACTATTAATCATAGAAAAAAAAGTATATAAAAATTGAGGATATTCAATATTTAAATTAAAGAGTGTTGACAAAAGTCATTTTTTTAGAAAAGTTTATTCTCCACTTATTAAATAAACATTTTCTGAAGAAGACATTTTTTAAATAATTCCATATTCATAAGTTGTTCTTTTATCAAACTTATCTTGTTATCAATTTCTGATAAGAAATTAGCAATTTTTTCTTGTTCTTCAAGAGAAGGAAGTTTAATTTTTAATTTTTTATATTCTTCCATATTTATTCCAGGTTGTCCTGATCTTACAGACATTATTTTAACCCATTTTTTATAAGTTTCTCTTAAAGTGTTATAAAAGACAAATTTGGCATTAGCTTTTTTAATATTAAATCTAATTAGAAATCCTGCAAAATATAACTTACCATCATTTTCATTGTATAAATATGTTTTTCCAGTACTTGCTCCTGTTCTAGCAAATAATAAATCATTTTTAGATAATAAAAACTTATCATCTAAACCACCTTCAGGGCTAGATAATGGATCTGGAACAAATTGATTACTATTTTCATCTATGTCTGTGATACGAATATATTTATTTTCACCATCAAAATCAGTAGCAGCAACATTCATTCCATAAGATTCATTTGAAGTAATATCTCCCAGTTTATACTCTTCAAAAGGTTGATCTAAAAATTCTTCAAAACGTAATTTAGGTGTATCAGTGTTAGAGTCACAAATAAACATTTTCTGAAGAAGACCTTTTTTAAATAATTCCATATTCATAAGTTGTTCTTTTATCAAACTTATCTTGTTATCAATTTCTGATAAGAAATTAGCAATTTTTTCTTGTTCTTCAAGAGAAGGAAGTTTAATTTTTAATTTTTTATATTCTTCCATATTTATTCCAGGTTGTCCTGATCTTACAGACATTATTTTAACCCATTTTTTATAAGTTTCTCTTAAAGTGTTATAAAAGACAAATTTGGCATTAGCTTTTTTAATATTAAATCTAATTAGAAATCCTGCAAAATATAACTTACCATCATTTTCATTGTATAAATATGTTTTTCCAGTACTTGCTCCTGTTCTAGCAAATAATAAATCATTTTTAGATAATAAAAACTTATCATCTAAACCACCTTCAGGGCTAGATAATGGATCTGGAACAAATTGATTACTATTTTCATCTATGTCTGTGATACGAATATATTTATTTTCACCATCAAAATCAGTAGCAGCAACATTCATTCCATAAGATTCATTTGAAGTAATATCTCCCAGTTTATACTCTTCAAAAGGTTGATCTAAAAATTCTTCAAAACGTAATTTAGGTGTATCAGTGTTAGAGTCACAAATAAACATTTTCTGAAGAAGACCTTTTTTGAATTCTTCCATATTCATGATTTTTTCTTTTAATAAATCAATCTTATCATCAACAATAGATAAGAAATTAGCAATCTTTTCTTGTTCTTCAAGAGAAGGGAGTTTAATTTTTATATTTAAAAATTCTTTGGGTGATATTCTTTTGGATCCAGTTCCAGTAGATAATCTTTCTAAACTTTCATAAAAATTTTTACGTGAGAAATAGTAATAAAACCAGTTAGGGTTTATTTGTTCATTGAAATCAAAAGAAGGAATGTCTCCAGAAGAAAGGTAATTATTTAATTCAAGAGGAATTATACCAAAAGCACCTTTATATAAGTTTTGTTTACCATATATAAATTGTCCTGCTTTTCTTACAAATTGTTTGGTGGCTCCTTCGATTTCTGTTGTTTTGACTTCACGAGGAAAAACACCTTTTAAATTTAATTTAACCGTTAATCGTTTATTAATATCATCTTTTCCATTAATTTTACTTTCAGAAAGATAATTTCTTAAATTCCCCCCCCCCAGCATGGGGGGGTGTGGTGTGCTGGAGTCTTTTTTTGGTTGCGTAGGGGTGTTTGGGCGTCTGTTGGTTTGTGA
>JAUNXU010000030.1 GCA_030539615.1 Methanobacteriaceae archaeon
TTAAATGATACACGATTAGTTACACTTGCTACTACTTGATCTATTGAAGAATGTGTTGTGTCTTTTGTTAGGATCATTTTGTTTGTTGCTGTGGATTTTTCTTGTGTGTTGGTTCCTCCATATGTTGCTGTGATTGTGTATGTTCCTTGTGTAAGTGAAGATGTACTATATGTTAGTGTTGCTTTTCCATTTATTATGTTTGCATATCCTATTGTTTTCCCATTTATTTTAAATGCTACTTTACCAGATGTTAAATATTTATAATTACTATCAACAAAAGTAGCTTTAAATGATACACGATTAGTTACACTTGCTACTACTTGATCTATTGAAGAATGTGTTGTGTCTTTTGTTAGGATCATTTTGTTTGTTGCTGTGGATTTTTCTTGTGTGTTGGTTCCTCCATATGTTGCTGTGATTGTGTATGTTCCTTGTGTAAGTGAAGATGTACTATATGTTAGTGTTGCTTTTCCATTTATTATGTTTGCATATCCTATTGTTTTCCCATTTATTTTAAATGCTACTTTACCAGATGTTAAATATTTATAATTACTATCAACAAATGTTGCTGTTAGTACAACTTTATTACCTAAAGTAGTATTTATTTTATTAAGAGAAGAGTGTGTTGCTAATTGTGTATTACTTTCACTTTTTATACTTATTTGACTTTCATTATTGGATGATCCTGTTTCTTTGATAGTATTGATTTTATTATCTGTTGTATTACTATTCTCTTTAGTTATAGAATTCTTTGTTGTATCTATGTTATTATCACTATTAGTATTAATATTTGTATTATTAAAATTACTACTTGTAGCACTAGATTTAATAGTGTCTTTTGTATTATCAGTGTTATCACTATTTATAATATTATCATTAGTATTTACAGAATTTATTTGATCTTTTGTTGTATCATCAGTAGTATTTGTTGCTGTTGCAATTCCAATTGTCATAAAAACAATTAATATAATTATAACAATACTTTTCATTATCTTGAAATTCTTAATTATTTCACCTCTTTTTCAGATTTAAATTAATATAAATATAACTTTGATCTACTATTTAAAAGTTTTGTTAGGTTAATACGTAAAACAGCCTTTAATAATGTATTTTTGTGAGTAAATATTTTTTTACTTAATTTATTTTTTAGATTTTATTTTTTATATTGTGGTTATATTTTGTTATTTTTACAATTTAATGAAAATTTATAATTTAACTAAAAAAGAGAATAAAATTTCTAGTTTTAAAAAAATAATTATAAAATATGGTGGTGGTTAATTTTTTTTTATTAGAATAAATCGTCTTTATCTTCTTCTTGTGGTTTATCATTTATTTTTAATGTTGATTTAACATCCATACTTAAAGCATCACAGTCAGCTTTTATTGCATTTAAGTGTTGTAATATTCTAATTTTTTCTTCATTAATTCTTTGAATGTTGGTATAGGGGTATGTTGATTCTTTAAGCATTTCGTATTCAACTGTTGAATATGGGTATTCATTTAATTGTTTACATACATTTACTAGTACTTCACCAAGGAAATTGTTCATTTCAACTTTTACTCGTTCTCTTATCATTTTGTCGCTATCAAGGTTTTGTTTCATGAGTCTTACTACTTCTGCTTTTGCAAAAGGTAATTTTTCATCTTCCTCTTCTTCTGTTTCTTCGTCAATTTCTTGTTCTTCTAGGTTTAGTTCTGTATTTTCTTCTGAATCATTTTCTATTATTTCTTCTGTTTCTTCGAGTCTTATTTCAGTTGTTTCATTTATTTCTTCTTCGGACATTATCTGCATACCTCTTTTTTTTAATTGCTTTTTAGCTTTAATTATTTTATTAGTTTTACGTGTTTCTTGTTATAATATTATGTCTTTCATGCTATATAAAACTGTGTTATTTTAATGAGTTTTAGATGTAATTTTTTTATTTTTTATTATAATAAGTATTATTTTAATGTATTGTTTCTTAATTTTTTTAATAGTACTATTTTTTTAATAATGAAAATAATATACTTTATAAAGAAGGTGATATTATTAGAAAATATTGGGAAAATTTATTTGATACAGGTAGACTTGAACGTGGAAAAGAATATTTTGAAGATGGTGCAGTAAAAGATATTTCATTTAAATCTGATCATATTCAAGCAATTATTAATGGTTCTTATGGGAATTATACAGTAAATATAACCAATGATCTAACTAATTATTATTGTACTTGTTATGATCACGAAAATAATTGTAAACATATAGCAGCAGTTTTATTTACTCTTGAAGATGAAGGTTTATTAAAAAATAATATTATAAATCATAATTTAGAAGATATGGTTAATTCAGTAAGTCATAAATTATTAAAAGAATTTATTATAAAAGAATTAAAAAATGACTTTTCATTATTAAATGATTTCAAATTTTTCTTAAAAAATTCTGATCATAATTATGATTCTAAATATCTAAAATATAATGTAGATAAAATTTTTAAAAAGAATACGATTCATGATGAATCAGGTATAAATGATAATTATGATACTGTTAATTTATTATTTGATTTAAATAAATTTATAGATAATAATATTAGAGAATTAATTGATAAAAAAGAATGGGATATAGTTAAAGAAGTTACTAAATATATAATTGAATATGAAATAATGTAGGTCTTTATACTTATAATGATGATGATTTCATAGAAGAAATAGATGGAATATGTATGGAAATTTTAGCAAATGTAGACATACTAGAAAAAGAAGATAGTTAGATTATAATATCTAAACTCATATCTAATGATTTTGCACTATTAGTTATGTATCCAGAAGAAATTACATCAATATCTAATTTAGCATATTTACTAATATTATCTGGAGTTATTCCTCCAGAAACTTCTATAATTACATTTTTTCTTAAAGATTTTTCTTCTAATGTTTTTATAACTTCTTCTATTTGAACAGGTTGCATATTATCTAACATAATAATATCTGCTCCAAATAAAGCTGCTTCTACTGCATCATCAAGTGTTTCTACTTCAATTTCAATTTTTTTAGTAAAACTCACAGCTTCTTTTGCTAATTCTATTGCTTCAATAACACTACCTACTAATTTAAGATGATTATCTTTTATTAATACACAATCATCTAATCTAAATCTATGAGTATCAGCTCCACCAATTTTAACAGCTTCTTTTTCTATATTTTGTAATCCAGGAGTTGTTTTTCTAGTACATGCTACACGAATATTGGGATTTATTTTATTAACTACCATAACAGTATTATTAACTGTAGTAGATATTCCACTTAAATGCATTAAATAATTTAACATAGTTCGTTCAGCAATCAAAATATTTTTAGCATCTCCTTCAAACTCTAATATAACATCTCCTTTATTTACTTTATCACCATCATGATATGAAGCTATTATATCTAATCTGAAAATATCTAAAATATACCATGCAATTTCCATTCCAGATATTATTCCATCTTCTTTTACAGTTATTTTTGCTTGAGTCCATTTTTCTTTTCGTATAAGGGCATTAGAAGTAATATCTTCAAATCCTACATCTTCTTTAAGATTGTTTATTATTGTTTCATCTGTTATCATTTCTTTTTATCCTAGCTTTTTTTTAGATATAAACTTAATTTTATGAATTAATTTTATATATCATTGTTATATATAAATATTCTTAGTTTGTTTTATAAATAATTAATTAGTAAAGGAGGGGAATAATTATTATTGATATTAGTTTTCTTGGAACTTCTGCTGCAATTCCTACTAAAAGTCGAAATCATCCAGGTATTATTATTCAACTATTTGGAAAAACAATATTATTAGATTGTGGAGAAGCCACACAATGTCAATTAACACAAGCTCATATTAGTCCTATGAAAATTGATGAAATATATATAACTCATTTACATGGAGATCATATTCTAGGTTTACCTGGTCTTATTCAATCTATGGCATTTAGAGGTAGAACTAAACCACTTGATATTTATGGACCATATGATAAAAATCAAGTTCTAGAACAAATTACAAAAATAGGTTATTTTACATTAACATATAAAATTAATATCCATACTATTAGTGAAAATGGTATTATTAATGAAAATGAAAATTATAATGTAATTGCTTTTAAAACAAAGCATACAGTTACTAATTATTCTTATAAGATAGAAGAAAAACGACAACCTAAATTCATAAAACAAAAAGCATTAGATCTTGGAATTCAACCAGGAATGGAATATGGTAAATTACAAAAAGGTGAAAGTATAACATTAAATGGTAAAATAATCACCCCTGAACAAGTGTTAGGACCTCCAAGAAAAGGTCAAAATATAGTATATTCAGGAGATACAAGACCAACAGATATTATGGTAAAATTTAGTAAAGATGTTGATATATTAATTCATGAAGCAACATTTAGTGATATTCATAAAAGTAAAGCAAAAGAAAATGGTCATTGTACAGCAACAGAAGCAGCAACAATGGCAAAAGAAGCTAATGTGAAACAATTAGTATTAACACATTTAAGTAATAGGTATTTGAATGCTAAACCATTAACTGATGAAGCTATTAATATATTTAAAAATACAGTTTATGCATATGATCTTATGAAAATAATATTAGAAAGAAATGAAATAAGAATAGAATAAAAAAAGAAGAAGTTAATCTCTTTTAGAACACTTTTTAATATAATTAGTGCATTTTTTCACAGTTCGTGCAGCATCAAAAAATTCCATTCTTTCATTATCATTCATATGTACTGGAATTATACTTTTAATACCTTCTTTACCTAAAAGTGTAGGTACACCTAATGATACATCATAAACTCCTTCAACTTCACCATTTAAATAAGTACTAATGGTTAATATCTTCTTTTCATCATTTATAATGGTTGAAACAAGACTTACAATAGCAAAAGCAGGACCATATTCAGTAGATCCTTTTTTACTAATAATATTATTACCCGCATTTTTTAACTTAAATATTGCATCATTAACATTAAATTGGGAAGCAGCTGAAAAATTTTCTAATAATAATCCTCCAATCGATGTAGAACTTAATAATGGAACCATATGATTTCCATGTTCACCAATAACACGAGTATGGATTTCAGAAGGATTAATATCAAAATGTTTAGAAATTTGGGTTTTAAGTCTTAAAGAATCAAGATGATTTCCTAAACCAATAACTTTACTTTTATCAAAACCAGAAGATTCTAAAGCAATTGTTGTCATAACATCTACAGGATTTGTTACTACAATCATAATTGAATTAGGAGCATATTTTGCTATACTTTTTGAATAATCTTTTACAATTTTAGCATTAGGAATTGCTAAATCTAAACGAGACATATTTTCTTGTCTTGGAATTCCAGCACTAATAATAACAATATCTGAATTTACAATATCAGCAATATCACAAGAAGGAATAAGCTTAATATCAACATTTCGGGCAGTTAATGCATCATACATATCTCGTATTTCACCGATAACTTTATCATAACTTTTTTCTCTAGAATACATTACTATTTCATCAACACCAGGTTCTTCAGCTAATGAAAATCCAACAGTTTTTCCTATTGTTCCTGATGCACCAAGTATACTTATTTTAACCATAATAATCACTTATCCTCCTTTATCTTTTTTTTTATTTAATAAAATTTAAAAGAATAAAAATTTAATTTAAAAATTGAATAACAAAAATATATTATCTTAATTTTCTAAATCTTCAAGAAACTTAATAGCATTAGCTCTTACATAACTACTTTCATCATATTCAGCAGCTTTTTTCAAAGCAATAATAGATTTAGGACCACCAATCTTACCAAGACCAAATACAGCACCAGATCTAACAAAACTTTCACTATCTTCAATAGCAACTAATAAAGCATCTAATGATCGTTCATCACCAAGATTTCCTAAAACCCATGCAGCAGCTCCTCGAGCTCTCCAATTTTCATCATCAAGAACAATTAATAATGGGTCAATAACTTCTTCACCATATTTTGTAAGAGCACTGGAAGATTCTCTTCTAACCCATTTATTAGGATCATATAATAATTTAATAAAAGTATCAATAGATGATACATCATTAAAATCAGATAATAATTTAGCAACTTCTAATTTAACATGACTATCAGTTATAGTAGTTATAATTTCATTTAATTGACTTACTGCATCGGAACCTAAAGAAGCAATTTTATTTTGAGCTTCTAATTGAACAAATTCATCTTTATCACAAAGTTCATAAACGGTTTTTTCAAATTCTTCATCATTCATTGTATAATCACTTTCCTAAAAATAGATAATTTTAAACTTTATATAATAATACTTTTTTTCTAATTAATTATGTATATTCATATCTTTTTAATAATATTAATAATTTTATTTATATACAAATTTATATTAATTTAAAATATTAACTATTTCATACACAACATAACTTATAAACTTAAAGAACACATAACTATTATAATAAAAGAAAATAAAAGAGGCAATTAATGTATAAAATAACAACCATACCTGGAGATGGAATAGGAAAAGAAGTATTATCTTCAACAAAAACAATTCTAGATACTATAAATATACAATTTGATTATGATGATCAAAAAGCTGGAAAAGAATGTTATAAAAAACAAGGAACAAATCTACCATTAGAAACAATAAAATCATGTGAAAAAACAGATGCAACACTATTTGGAGCAGTAACATCTATAAAAGAACAATCAAGTGCAATAGTATCATTAAGAAAAAAATTAAATTTACATATGAATTTACGACCAATAAAATCTCCTTATAATAAAGATATAGATTTTATAATAATAAGAGAAAACACAGAAGGATTATATTCACAATTAGAAAAAATAACAGATGATGGAGCAATAGCAACAAGAAAAATCACAAAAAAAGCTTCAGAAAATATAATAAATGATGCATTTAAATATGCCATAACAACAAATAGAAAAAAAGTAACAGCAGTTCATAAAGCCAATGTATTAAAAATAACTGATGGATTATTTAAAGATATTTTCTATAAAGAATCTTTACAATATCCAGAAATAATAGCAAATGATTTCTATGTAGATGCAACAGCAATGTATCTAATAACACAACCACAAGAATTTGATATAATAGTAACAACAAATCTATTTGGTGACATATTATCAGACGAAGCTGGAGGATTAATAGGAAGTTTAGGATTAATACCATCAGCAAATGTAGGATATGAAAATATGTTATTTGAACCTGTACACGGATCAGCTCCAGATATATCAGGAAAACAAATAGCTAATCCAACAGCAATGATCCTATCAGCAAGTTTAATGCTAGAATTTTTAGATGAAAATAAAGAAGCTGAAAATATAAAACAAGCAGTATATGAAACAATATCTGAAAATAAACATTTAACTCCTGATTTAAAAGGAACAGCTACAACTAATGAAATGACAAATGCTATAATAAAAAAACTCTAAAAAAAATAAGCTTATTAAATAAATAAATTTATAAGTTTGATAAAGTAAATATAATAATATAAGACTATAAAATATTTTTTTTAAAAAAATAGGATAAAGAACTATTTTTACATATAATGCCATATTACATGGAGGTATTAATAATATATGAAAACAACAGTAAGTATAATAAAAGCAGATATTGGTAGTATTGCAGGACATGCAGTAACTCACCAAGCATTAAAAGATAAATGTAATGAAAATCTACAAGAAGCAAAAGATAGTGGATTATTATCAGATTTCCATATAACCAATTGTGGTGACGATATTGATATGATCATGACTCACACAAATGGGGTAGAAAATGAAGAAGTACACAAATTAGCATTTGATACATTCATGGCAGGAACCAAAATTGCAAGAGAATTAAAATTATATGGGGCAGGACAAGACTTATTATCAGACACTTTCTCTGGAAACATAAAAGGAATGGGACCAGGATGTGCAGAAATGGAATTTAAAGAAAGAGGAGCAGATCCTGTATTTGCATATTGCTGTGATAAAACAGAACCTGGAGCATTTAACTTACCAATTTTTAAAATGTTTGCAGATCCATTTAATACAGCAGGACTAGTAATAGATCCTAAACTTCATGGAGGATTTGACTTTGAAGTTTATGATGTGATAGAAAACAAAAAAGTAATATTAAGTTGTCCTGATGAAATGTATGATTTACTAGCATTAATTGGATCAACTGGAAGATATGTAATTAAACACGTATATCGTCGATCTGATAATGAAATAGCAGCATCTATAAGTACTGATAGATTAAACTTAATGGCAGGAAAATACATAGGAAAAGATGATCCTGTAGCAATCGTAAGATCACAATCTGGATTCCCTGCTGGAGGAGAAACAACAGAAGCATTTGCATTCCCACACCTTGTAAGTGGATGGATGAGAGGATCACATAATGGACCATTAATGCCAACAAGTGTGGCAAATGCAAGACCACTAAGATTTGATGGACCACCACGAGTATTAGGACTTGGATTCCAAGTAAGTGATGCAAAACTTATAGGTCCAATAGACATGTTTGATGACCCAGCATTTGATAATGCACGAGAAACTGCAACAAAAGTATCAAACTATATGAGAAGACACGGTCCATTTGAACCACACCGATTACCAGCAGAAGAAATGGAATATACAAGTCTTCCAGGTGTAATGGAAAAACTAGAAAAAAGATTTGAAGATATATAAATTATCTTCTAATAATCTCTTTTTAACTAAAAATAAACTCCTTTAAATCAATAAAAACTAATTTTAAACAAATATATTTTTTAATTCAATTTTCATAAAAAGAAATAACCATTATATAATTGATACAACATCTGTAAAATACAATTATTAACACAATTAACATAAATATGTAACTTCTAAAAAAAAATTATGAAAATTTAAAACTATTATATGTGGACTAATCGAAGATTTATTCAAAGTAATAAAAAGAGTATTTGGATTATAAAAATTCATTAATATAAAAAAGAATCAATCAGTAAAAGTATCTATTTAACAGTAACAATAACAAGTATAAACATACCATATGATACAATACCAAAACGAAAAAGAAAATGTACAATAATCATTTTAAAAAAGAAATTATAATTTAATTATTGCTTTTTTAGGACATTTTTCATAGCATAAACCACAATGTAAACAATTTTCCGATTGTATCTTATATTGAATTTCTAATTCTTTAATTGATTTTTGTGGACAATTTTCTTGACATATCCCACATTTAATACAATCTTCTGTAATTAAATATCCTTTCTTAGTTTCTTTTTCTTTATTTAAAAGAAAAGTCTTTCTATATATTGGTTTTTGAGATAAATCAAAAAATTCAATTTCTGCTTCATCAATATAAAATGGATCTAATATTTCACGAGTATCTCCTGGATATACATTATTCATTATAGGATTTTCTTCAAATATCTTATTTATCCATTTATCATGAGGCATTGCTTTCTTAACAGATCCATTAATTCTAATCATTTGATTATTTTTTGTAAGTGTTGCTACTGCAACATTAGGATTAGTTAATATTTCATTATAAAAATCTTTTCCACGTGCTGTTAAAAAATAAATTTTACGATTCTTTATTAACATAATATCAATTATTCTAACTTGTGGATTTCCATTTTCATCTATTGTAGCAAATGATGCATCAATAATTTCTCTTAATTTAGATAAAACATTATCTATAGTTATATTATTCATTCTACTCATTGTTCCTTTATACTTAATTTTTTCCAACATTGAGGATCTTTTGAGTACATATTATTAGTATATCCATAAGATACAGCAGGACATCCCCTACAAAACTGAAATAATTCACAATCAGAACAACTGAATTTATCAAAATTTCTATATTTATCTGCTTCTTCAGATAAAAATATATTTTCTATATTAGTTTCTTTTTTAAGTATATTTCCTATTTTACTTTCCATTCTACGACATGCATAAATATCACCATTTGGCAATATTGTTAAATGTGAATTTCCACAGTTACATCCATCATATATCAAATCATCATCTAAATTATTTGGAATTTTAAATATTCCTTTTTCATATAAAAATAATGTCCATAAATGATCTTTAAGTGTAAAAGAAGTGTTACTATCTTTATATTCATTAAATTTATTAAAACAATTTTCAAGTAAATTTTTATATTCTTCAGGTTTTATATGATTACTTTTATCATTACCTGTTGGACAATATCTAGCAAATGCAAATATATCAGCCTTATTAACTATTGTATCTATAATACTTGGAATTTCTTTTATATTAATAGAAGATACTGTTGTCATTATAACTGATTTTATACCAGCTTTTTTAATATAATCTATTTTTTCAAGAGTTGTTTTATATGATCCTTTTTTTCTAAAATAATCATGAGTTTCTTCTAAACCATCAATTGATAATTGATACCTATCACATCCATACTCTTTTAATTTATCACATATTTTTTGGTTTAAATGAAATGGATTTCCTAATATTCCAAATTTAACATTATTTTCTTTAAATAATTCAAGTAATTTCCAAAAATCTGGATGTAATATTGGATCACCACCTGTAATATAAAAGTAAGGTTTTCTATTTAATTTATTACACATATTTAAACAATTATAAAATATATATTTCATATCATCATAATTTGTTTCAACAAGTGATTTTTCAATATTATCTGAAAAAATATAGCAATGTTTACATCTTTGATCACATTTATCTGTTATATGCCATTGAAAAGCAAAATAATTTTGCATAATATCCTCCATTATAAAAAAAAGTGTGGTATGATAAAAGTTAGAAAAAACTTTTATTCACCAGCTCCACAAACAGTACCTGTTATTGAATCTCCTGATCCACAGGCAGTACTTGTTATTGAATCTCCAGCTCCACAAGCAGTAGATACTTTAAATATATTTGTTTCATTATTATTTTTCCAAGTATTTATTCTATTTAATTTTTCCATATTCATTTTAATCATTCCTTTTTTGTTTTATATTAAAATCCATAATATGCCTTTAATTATAATTATACTTATGAATTTCATGTTATAATTTATAAAAAATCATATATAAATGATTTGTAACCAAAAGGTAATTAAGTAACTATTTAGTAACCTAATAATAAATAATATAATTAATTAGAAAAAATAAAAATATTAAATAAAAAAAGGAAGTAATTATAAAATGAGTTCTGAAAATAAAGTACCATGTCCTATAGATAAAGCAGTAGAATTATTTAAGAAGAAATGGACAATTCAAATAATAAGAGATATGTTTTTTGGAAAAAAACAGTTTAATCAATTTAAAGAAGATAAACCTAACTTATCAAATAAAGTATTATCTGCTTGTTTAAAAGATATGATTTCAAATGGGTTAATAACTAAGAAAATGATAGATGATGATGGAACAAAAATAATAGAATATAGTTTAACTGATCTTGGACAATCATTAAACAAAGTTATATATGAACTTGCAATATTTACATTAGAAAAATGTAATTATGTTGAATATAAAAATGAAGAAACAAAATTAGAATTAAAAAATGTTTTCCAAGAAACATTAAACATTAATTAACAGTAACATATTACTTATCACACTCCCATAATAATTATATTAAATGTATGTTATAATATAAAATTATGCAAAGAAAAGGAATAACAAATCTCCCTTTACATTCAGATCATACTCCTAGATGGTTATGGAAACGAATGGTTAAATTATCAAGAGCTCTTACAGAAGTAATACTTGAAGAATATAGTCAAGAAGAGTTTTTAGAAAGAATATCAAATCCGTACTGGTTTCAAAGTTTTTCATGCATAATCGGGTTTGATTGGCATTCTTCAGGTATTACAACTACGACTTGTGGTGCATTAAGAGCAAGTTTAAATCCTGAAAAACATGGGATAGTAGTATTAGGTGGTAAAGGAAAAAATTCAAGAAAAACACCTAATCAAATAAAAAAATCTGAAGAAATATTTAATTTAACTACTAAACAAACTGAAAATATAGTAAATTCATCAAAACTAACAGCAAAAATAGATAATAGTTGTATACAAGATACATATCAGTTATATCAACATAATTTCTTTTTAACAGAAAAAGGAAAATGGGCTGTTGTACAACAGGGAATGAATACAAATAACAAATATGCAAGAAGATATCATTGGATGAGTACTCAAATTGATGACTATTTAATAGATCCTCATACAGCAATAGAATGTAATAAAAAAGAAGAAAATACATTAAATATGACTTCAAAAGAAAGTAAACAAACACAAGAAATAAGTGTAGATTTAATAAATGACAATCCAAATCATTTAAAACAATATTTTAAAAGAAAAGATCCTAAACAAACATTATTAACTGATTATTTTGATTTTAAAATAGAAGATACTTATGAAGATGATTTTAGAAAACAACCTGAATTAAATATGCCTGCTCATCATCAGGTATTAGATATGGATTTATCTGAAAATGAATTTCAAGTGTTAAAAAATGCATATGAATTACAGCCAGAAAACTATGAAGAATTAATATTACTAGATGGAATAGGTCCAAAAAAGATAAGGGCATTAGCATTAATAAGTGATTTAATATATGGAAAACCAGCAAGTTGGGAAGATCCTGTAAAATATAGTTTTGCCCATGGAGGAAAAGATGGATATCCTTACCCTGTAGATTGTGAAGTATATGATAATACTATAGAAACAATGAAAGAAACTTTAGATCAAGCAAAATTAGACAAAAAAGAGAAATATAATGCTATAAAAAGATTAAATAAGTATATAAATCCTAAAAATGAAAATTAATATTTATATTTCTTTAATAGTAATCATAAAAATTCTTAATCTTGATTTGGAATTATTGGAATATAAAATCAAGGTTAACTAATTTAGTAAGTTTAAAAAGAATATATGTTATAAAATTAGATAAGTAAAAAGAGGTTAGGGATCCAAAAAATAAATTTCTTATTTTTTAAGATTTTTTATTTCATCAATAAATGCATCAAGTACAGTATCTGCAAGACCTTCTACATATTTAAGGGATCCAGCACATTCATGTCCTCCACCATCTACTCCAGCAGAAGGTATATCTTCATTAATTTTTATGATAACTTCATTAAGATTAAATCCAAACATTTTATTTACTGCTTCTGTAGCTCGTATAACACCAAAATCTGGTCCATGGGATAATGTTAATATAGGATTTTCTTCTCCTTTTTCTTGAACAATTTTATCGTGTACATATCCACAAGTTTTTCCAGGTGCAGGGTATGTGAATTTATGAGCAAATTTTTCAACATCTAATAGGTTGAATTGTATTCCATTATCAAAGTATTCTGTTTTAACATTAGGTATTGCTGCTTTTAATTGAATATCTACTCTTCTTTCTGATTCTTCAAATAAAGTGTCTAATAATTCTTCTTGACGTTTTTTATCATCTAATCCTAGTAATGTATTCATTACTCCTCTTCCATTCATGAATCTTAAGAAGTATGCTTCAAAATCAACACATGTAGCTACTTTATCTAAATCATCTCTAGAATATCCTTTTTCAGCTGCTAATTCTATGTATTTATCTGATTCTACTGAATCTGCATGATCTCCAACTGCTGCTATTCCTGGGAAATGTTTAATATCTTCTCGTATTTCTGGATTTATCATTCCAGCAAGTTCAACAGCTAATGCTCCTGCAGTTATTTGGGAGTCTCCTCCTACAAGATATGGGTTTACATGTATATCTACATAATCATCTATCATAGCTCTACCATCTTTTACTTCTCCTGGGAAATGGTGGTCAACTACTATTGCTTCTATTCCATATACTTTGGAGTGTCTTAATGCTGCTACATCTTCTTCAGTAGATCCATTATCAAGTAATACTAATAATGGTAGTTTTTGTCCGTGTCTTTCAACATCTTCTAATGAGTAAGATAAATCTTTAACTACATCTTCTAATTCATAGAATGGTGCTTTACTTGGTGATCTTTTAAAGAAATGCCATTCTGCATCGCCATCATTACTTTCTTCTTTTATTATTGGAACTACTGCTTGTTCAACTGCTATTCCTGCACATATTCCATCTGCATCAGCATGGTGTCTTACAAGTATTGATCTTCCATCTAATATTGCTCTTCTAATAGCTTTTGCAGCATTTGCTAATTTTGGTCTTAGTTTATTTAGTGTTTCACTGTCTTCTATGATCATTGATGTGTCTGTAGGTTCTGCTTTTTTGTCTATTGCATCACTAATTTTTTCTTCTAATTCTTTAGATTCAGCATCATCTAATTTTTCAATAAGTTCTGATTCTATTTGAATTTTTCCACCGTGTAATGAAACTTCTCCTAGTACTTCTACTAAGTCTTCTATTTCTAATTCAGGGTACATTCGCACTCCGGGTTCATTAAAAGCTGCTACCCATGTAACATCTGTTTCATCACGAATTGTAAATATGGTTGGTCCTGCTGTTTGTTGGATTTGAATTATTTCTCCTTGTATTGCTATGTTTCTTCCCATATTATTATTGGATAAGTCTGTTATTAATGTTCTTTTTACATTTCGTTTTAGTACTGTTTTTTCATAGTCACTATCTATTTTAATTTTAGAGTATACTAAATCTACATCTTTTTTTCCTTTGTATGGTTTTATTTCAGCAATTTTCACTACTAATTTATCACCTACAGCTTCTTTTGGATTTCTTGTTCTTAATAAACCATATATATTTTTACTTAGACTTACAAAAAATCCATATTTTTCTACTCTTGTTATTTTTCCTTCATAATTTCCACCTATTTCAAGGTCTTCTATTTGGCATGATGGGCTTAACTCATATACCATTGGATTTTTGGATTCTTCTTTATTGTTTTTCATTATTTAAGACTCCATATGAATTAATTTTAAAAAAATTTATTAATTCATTTTATTTTTTATTAATGTTATGTATAACTTAATCCTATTTTTTTTTTAATTTATATTCTGAAATATACTAGGATTTTCTTTTTCAGTTTGTTTTCTTTGTGTTTTGATTTCTAAAGATTGTTTCATTAAATCATTTGATTTAGTAAAATGTTGATTAGCTTCACTAGGATTTGTACTGACTGAACGTATACCTGAACTTAATTCATTTGTTGCACTGATTTTTAAATCTATTTCAGAAATTGTATCTTGAATATATTTCTGAATTACAGTATTATTACCATCTGTTGATGAAATTAAAGCATCTTGAGCTGTTTCTTTAGCTTTTTTAAATTCATTCAATGCATTCTCACTTGATGTTTGAGCATCAGAATATTTTTTATTATTTAAAGAAGTAACAGCAGAATTATACTCTGAATCACCACTTTTTAAATGTGTATTTATAGTTGGAATTTTAGCATCAACTTTATTTTCCCCACCATAAACTAGTATGCCAATAAGAGCAATAAAAAGGAGAATAATAGATAATACTATTATCTTATTTTTCATAATAATTCTCGATCATTTTTTTATTTAAAAATTAAGTATAATTATATATTTATTCTTTTAAACTAAAATAGTTTCTAAAAATTAAATACTATTTTATTATTAAATAGTTAATATATAAAAATGTTATATTTTTTATAGTATGTGTGGTGTTGAATTAGTTTTTTTCTTTTAAAAAAGAATAAAAATAATAAATTATGGATTTTTTAAGCTTTCCATAATCCATGTAATGTACAATATTCTCTTACTATTAAATTATCAGTTTCAGGTAATATAAATGAAGCTTCAGGTTTATCTCCAGGTTTAAGATATTTAATATATGAATTACCATCTGCAATAATTTCAATAAAGTAAATATAATGATCTTCTTCCATAGGATGTTCTACACTTCCTACTTTAACATTATAACCATCATTTGTTCTTGTTACAACAGGAACATGTTTTTCTTTACCTTGATCTTCTGTTTTTTCTTCACAAAGGGTCATATTATTATCACAACATACTAAAATACCTTCTTTTGCTTCTAAAACTTCAATTATGTTTCCACAAATGTTGCATTTATAAACTTCGAATTTGTTAGTCATAAAAAAACCTCTATTCTTATTTTTTTAGTAATGGAATATATATAATTTAAAAAAAATTGAATAAGAGTATAAAATTATTTACTCTTATTTTTAATTAAAAGTAGGATTAATATTCGTCTACTAATACTTCATAGTAACTAGCAGGGTGTTCACAGATAGGACATTTAACTGGTGGTTCGGTACCTACATAGATGTAACCACATTTTCTGCATACCCATGTAACTTCTTCATCACGTTTGTAATATTTACCAGTTTCAACTAATTCAGTTAAAAGTTCATATCTTTTTTGATGGTGTGCTTCTACTGCTCCAATTGCATTTAATCTTGCAGCAACTAAAGGTAAATTTTCTTCTTCAGCTACTTTAGCAAATTCGGGATACATTTCATTAGTTTCAAATGCTTCTCCAGCTGCAGCTGCTTTAAGATTTTCTGTTGTGTCTCCAAGAACTAATGGTGCTCCTGTGTCAATTTCTATTTCGTCATCTTCTTTTAAGTCTTGAATCATTTTGAATAAAGCTTTTGCATGATAGAATTCATTTTCTGCAGTTTCTAAAAATATTTCTGCAACTTGTTCATATCCTTCATTTTTAGCAATTTTTGAGTACATTGTGTATCTGTTTCTTGCTTGACTTTCTCCGACAAATGCTTTAGTTAAGTTTTCTAATGTTTTTACCATATTTTCACCTATAGTTTTTATTTATTTATTTTTTCAGTTTATTCATAAGTAATAATCTTTTTTATATTATTAAGTATTTATAGTTATTTATGGACAAAAATAATTTTTTAATTGTTTATTTTATCAATATAAGATTATATTATATTTATTTTTAATATAAAATAATTTAATAGTTTTATTTATTATATTATTGGTTGTTAAGTTTATTTTCATAATCTTAAAATTATTATTTTAACATATTTTGTCTTAAATAATTAAAAAATAGTATTTATTAATTTTTAAAATTTAAAAAAATTATTTAAGAAGAAAATTAAAAAATAAAGCAGAATATCTTATTTAATAATTATTTAAAAAATTATAAAAATTTTATAGTATTAAAAATAAAATAATTTCTAAAATATAAAATATATTGTTAATAATATTATATATTGAAATCAAAATACTAATCTATAAATGTTATAAATAATACATTAGAAAGTATATGATTAATTGTTGTTAAATAAAGATTAAATATGGAAATATAAAATATTATAATTTTTGTTTATTAATATTAATTAAATTATATATACAAATAAATTTAAAATTTGGAGATGAAAAAATGGATAAATATCGATGTAAAATATGTGGATTTACTTATGATCCAGAAATCGGAAATCCTGCTACAGGAATAGAACCTGGAACAGCATTTGAAGATATACCTGATGATTGGAAATGTCCATTATGTGGAGCATCTAAAGCTGCTTTTGAAAAAGTAGAATAGAAATATTATATTTTCATTTTTTACTTTTTTTTTAAAAAATATAATTTATCTTATTAAATATCACTTCCATATTATTAAATAAAAATAATGATCTTTTTTTTAAAAAAATAATACAACAATTAAAATTTTATCATAATAATTATTTTACTAATAAAAAAAATATTAAAAAATAGTAGATAATATTTAATAATATAAAAAGATATATTAATATTAAGTTTAAAAAAGTAACAAATATTAATTAAAATAAATAATTTTTATAAAATAATATTATTCAATATAATTACTAATCTAAGGGGAGGTTTGTAAAATGATAATAGTAGAAGGAGAAGTAGGCGGAAAAAAATATAGAGAACCTTTTTCAAAAGGAGTAATGTCACGATCAATTATCAGAGCAGAAATGGAGCCAAACAAAGCATATAGTCTAGCTACACAAATAGAAAATGAATTAAAAAGTCAAAATATTAAAATAATAAAAATATCAGAACTAATTGAAATAGTTGTTAGAGTATTAAATGAAGAAGATCCAGAAGTAGCAAAAAAATATGGGCTTTGGAAAAGTATAAGAAAATCAGAAGATCCGTTAATAATTCTTATAGGAGGGGCATCAGGTATAGGAACTTCTTCCATATCATTTGAAATAGCAAACAGACTTGGAATAAAAAATATGATAAGTACTGATATGATAAGGGAAGTAATGAGAAAAATTGTATCAAAACAGTTATGTCCAACTTTATTTGAATCAAGTTATACTGCTGATCAAGCATTAACAACACCAGCTCCACCTGAATTTGATCGAACATTATTAGGATTTAAAGATCATGTAGATACTGTTAGTGTTGGAATAAATGGTGTGATAGAACGTTCTATAAAAGAAGGAATAAGTATAGTAATTGAAGGAGTACATATTGTACCGGGGTTTATTGATGAGTCTTTAATAGAAAAACCAAATGTTCACGTATTTATATTATCATTAACTGATGAAGAAATACATAAAAGTAGATTTTATTCAAGATGTAGGCAGTTATGGGCAAGAAGACCACTTAAACGATACTTAAATAATTTCACAGCTATACGAAAAACACATGATTATATTCAAAGTCAAGCAAATAAATATTCTGTTCCAGTAATTGAAAATATTGATGTTACAACTACAATAGATACAATTATTGAACAAATTATTCAAGATAAAGAAAGTGAAAAAATAATTCAATCATAATCTTTTTTTTTAAACTAATTTTACTTAGCTACATATATATGTATTACTTAAAAAATAGTAATTATAATAAGACTATTATAATTATAAAAATATTTAATAAAATTCTCTTTTTAAAATAAATAACTAATAAAATTCAATCAGATTTTAATAAAATAATTAATGTAGAATATGGATAAAAATACTCTACATATTAAAAATTATTTTATAATTTTTTTAATTCTTTAGCAGTTTTTTGACCAACTTCAAAACATTTTTCTAATTCTTCTTCTGTTGGTAAATAATTAACTTCTACATTATCAATTACATCAAAACCACATTTTCCAATTTGTTCACCCATATTTTTAGGACCTTGTCCACTCCAACCAAATGAACCAAATGTAACAGCTAATCTTTTAAATCCAGTTCTTGAAAAGTCAAGACCTTCTAAATAATAAAGAATATCACCCATACTAGGGAAAACTTTATTAAATAAAGTAGGAACTCCGAAAAGAACAGCTTTACTTTCTAAAATATCTTTAATAGTTTCGCTTCTTTCATCTTCTTTTAAGAAATGCATTTTAACTTTAACACCTTCAGCAATTAAACCTTCTGCTAAAGCCCAAGCCATTTGTTGAGTAGCAGAATGCATAGTATCATAAATTAAAGTAGCTTGGTCAACTTTACAAGATCCTGTTCCCCAATTAATATAAGCATTAATAATTTTTAAAGGATCAGTCCAGATTTGTCCATGAGCAGGAGCAATCATATCAATTAATTCTAATAATCCTAATTCTTCAACTTCATTTAATTTATTAAGTACAAGAGGAGTTAAAGGTGTTAAAAGATTTGCATAAAATTTCTGTGATGCTTCCATTAAAACATTTTCAGGAATTTCAAAATCAAATCGTTCGGTAGTACAAATATGTTGACCAAATGCATCATTTGAAAATAGTATATGATCTTCAACTAATAAAGTAAACATACTATCCGGCCAATGTAACATTTTAGCATCTAAAAATTTAAATTCTTTACCACCAATATCTAAAGAATCTCCAGTTTGAACTGTTTTAAATGTTGCAGTTTCGAGTGCTGGATAATGTTTTTTAAGTCCAGGTTCTGCTATTGGTGAACAATAAATAACTACATCTGGAAATCTTTCTACAAGTTCTGTTAGTGCTCCACTATGATCTTTTTCAACGTGATTTTGAATAATATAATCAATTTTCATTTCTTTGTTTTCTGTTTCAAATGCATCTTGGATTCTTCCCCACATAGTTGCAGAGTATCCGGGGTATACATTATCAATTAATACAGTTTTTTCTTCTCCAAATACAAGGTATGCATTATAAGTTGTACCATTTAATGTGTATCCATGATATTCTCTTCTATCCCAGTCTGTTACTCCAACCCAATATACATCATCTTTAATTTTTTGTGCTTTTGCTTTCATATTTTATTCTCCTTTAGTTTAGTCATTCAATGTTTTTAGAGTTTTTTAATTTTATACTTTTCTATTTAAAAA
>JAUNXU010000111.1 GCA_030539615.1 Methanobacteriaceae archaeon
AACAAAAAACAACCAAGAAACAAGAACAAACAGTACACTAACAATAACCTAAAAAGAAGATAAAAAAATATTCTCTTTTAAATTCTTTTTTTTTGAATTTTTTTCTTTATTTTTCTTATATTTATTTAAATTATAAGTTTATTAAATATTAATATGGGAAAAGTTTGAATTTTTTTTTAGTTTCCTATATTTATGGAGGTTTTATATATTTTAAAAGAAAATAAGTTATTATTAGTTTTTTTTATGGTATTATTTTTAATATCTTGTATTAGTGTTGTTTCTGCTACTAATAGTACTGTTGATAATAATATTTCTATTTGTGATAATAGTTTAGAGTCTAATAATCTTAAAAAAGTAGATAATGTTGAAAATAGTATATCTAAGTCTTATTCTAGTGAAAATAATTATTATTTTAATGCTAGTGTAACTGATGATAATGGTAATGGTTCTAAGACTAGTCCTTGGAAGACTATTAATAATAATCGAATAAGTAGTATGTCTAATAATAGTCAGGTTTATATTTCAAATGGAAAATATAATATTAGTGAAAATATTAATTTTACAAATAGTATGAATATTATTGGTGAAGATAAGTCTAATACTGTATTTTATAGTTTAAATGAATCCTGGTTTTATGTTAAAGAAACTGCTAATGTTACTATTTCAGATGTGTTTTTTACTGAAGAATATACTATAAACATAACTAATCATAAAAGTAGTATTGTAAATTATGGTTATTTAAGTTTAAATAATACTATATTTAAGGATAATTATGCTGCTTATGGTGGTGCTATTGTTAATTTAGGTACTTTAAATATAAATAATTCTCAGTTTATTAATAACTCTGCTGATAATTTTGGTTGTGTTATTTATAGTGATTTTTATAAACAGGAAAGTAATTTATTTATTTATAATAGTATTTTTTTAGAAAATCAAGCACGAAATGAAAATAAATTTTCAGTTTTTTATGGTGGTAATGTAATTTGTGCTAAGAATACTATGTGTATTATTGATAATTCTTCTTTTTGTAATAATAATATTAATAGTAAAATAAATAAAAGTTATGGTGGTGTTTTATTTTTTGAAGGTTGTTTATTAAATATATATAATAGTAATTTTATTAATAATTCTGCAAATATTGGCGGATCTATTTATATATTAAATGGTGAAATAAATATTGATTCTTGTATATTTAGAAATTCTTCAGCTTTGTATGGTTGGGGTGGTGCTGTTAGTATGCAAAATTGTAGTTCTACAATTAAAAAAACTGATTTTATTAATTGTAGTTCATTTAATAATGTTGCTGGAGCTTTAATGATTTATCAAAAGGGTACTAAAGGAGTATGTTTGGATAAAATTAATACTGTTGTTATAGAAGATTCTGTATTTATTAATAATAGTGCTAATTATGGTGGAGCAATATGTTCTCTTGGAATAGTAAATACAAGTACAACTGATATTAGTTATTTAGGTGGTGTGATTCCTTCTGTTGTTAATATTACTAATTCATTATTCTTAGATAATTTAGCTTCTTTTGATGGTGGAGCAATATATAGTATGTATAGTAATATTACTTCAATAAATAATGGTTTTGGTTATAATAAAATTAACAATACTAAAAGTTTAGGTGGAACAATATTTGCTTACAGAGGAAACTTAACAATTAACAAATCAGGAATAATGGATAATAACAATATCTCTTATGCTATATATAATCATGAAAATGATCTAAATATAACAAATTCAATAATTGAAACTAATCATGCAATAGATAACACACCTTATATTAAATTAAACACTACAAGAAGTAAATTCACAATAGAATCAAATTGGTGGACAAACAACAACCCCAACTGGAAACAACAATTAAACGACATTAAATACACACCAAAAACATGGACTATAATGAAATTCACAAATACAACACCATTAAATGAAACTACAATCAATTTAACACTAAGTCTAAACACTTTAAACAATGGTAAACCAATAACAGACTTACCAATAAGATACGCAGTATTTAATGCAACTAATGGAATATTAAAAATCAATGAAACATTTATCCAAGGAGAAATCAACAACACCCATACAGGAAATTATGGTGATATAACAGCTACAATTGATGGATACACTATAAAACTATCAAACAAAGAAATACCAACACTAACATCAAACAACATAACAACAACTCCTGGAAAAACCATCCAAATAACAGCAAACATCAACAATGATACAACAGGTTATGCAATAATAAAAATAAACAACAACACAATCTCACCAAAAATAAGAATAACTAATGGCCAAATAACATACAACTACACAATACCAGGAAATTACCAAATAAAAAACTACACAATAACAATCAAATACTCAGGAGACAAAAAATACCAAAACAACACAATAAACACTATCTTAACTTTAGAAAAAACAAACACAATAATACAAATCAAACCCATAACAACAACACCCAAAACAAACACCCTACTAGAAGCAATAATAACAAACGACCAAGGATATAAAATAACAAGTGGAAATGTAGTATTTAAAATAAACAATAAAACAATCACACCTAAAATACAAGTAACCAATGGAATAGCACAATACAACTACACAACACCAAAACAAGAAAAAACATACAACATAACAGTAGCATACAGTGGAAACAAAAACACAAACCCAAACAGAAACGATTCACAACTAACAATAACAAAAAACACCACTCAAACTAATAATCTATCTTCAATATACACAACAACAAATCCTGTAGTAGTACTTCCTGAAACTTATGATTTAAGAAAATTAGGACTTGTAACACCTGTAAAAAATCAAGCAGGAAAAGGTTCTTGTTGGGCATTTGGAATAATTAGTGTAATAGAGTCAACATTATTAAAACAATCCCATACCACATATAATTTTTCAGAAAATCATATGCAAAACATGATGGGATTATATTCTTTAATAGGAACAAATATGTATGACTTTGGTACATTTTATATGTCTATGGGTTATCTTGCAAGTTGGTTAGGTGTTGTAAATAGTAGTGATGATCCATACCAAGATTTTAATATGATTTCTCCAAAAATAGATGAAATTTTCCATATACAAGATATAATATGGATTGATACTAAAAAGAATGTAACTGATAATGATAAAATAAAAGAAG
Organism: Methanobacteriaceae archaeon; assembly: GCA_030539615.1. Classification (GTDB taxonomy): domain Archaea; phylum Methanobacteriota; class Methanobacteria; order Methanobacteriales; family Methanobacteriaceae; genus Methanosphaera. The sequence goes on from JAUNXU010000111.1 coordinate 3,164, forward strand.
CTATAATAAAATATGGTGCTTTAGAAACAACATATTGTCATAATAATAAATATTATAATGAAATAACTCATAGTTATTATCTTAATGAAACAGAACCTCTTAATCATGCAATTTCAATAGTTGGTTGGGATGATAATTATGATAAAAATAATTTCAATATACCAGCTCCAGCAAATGGTGCTTTCATAGTTAAAAATAGTTGGGGAAATAATTGGGGAGAAGATGGATACTTCTATTTATCATATTATGATACTGTATTTGCTTCTGCAGGATGTTTAGCAATACCAAGTGTAGAATCTGTTGATAATTATGATCATAATTACCAATATGAAACAATACCAATTACAATCAAAACCTATGAAAAAGATACTGTATGGTATGCTAATCAATTTACATCAAAACAAGATGAAACATTAGAAGCAATAAGTACCTACTTTCTGTATAATTTGGAATATAAATACCAAGTTCAAGTATATGTAAATAATGAATTAAAACTTACACAAAATGATACAACAAACATAAGTGGATATAAAACAATAAAATTAGATAAACAAATAAGCCTTAATAAAGGAGATGTGTTTAAAGTAGTAATAAAACTAGAAATACCAAACTTTGAAGCATACATACCAATACAAGCTAGTTCCCCTACAGTTAATAAAGGTTCTTTTAAGGCTAATTGTTCATTTATTAGTCCTGATGGCGAACATTGGGAAGACATATCATACTCAACAGAGTATATTAATGCAAATGTTTGTATAAAAGCATTTACAAAAGATAATTAATTATTTT
>JAUNXU010000031.1 GCA_030539615.1 Methanobacteriaceae archaeon
AATAATATTCAATATTGTACATATATTAAACAAAGTTCAATATTTAAATTTGGATTTATAGATACTGAAGGTAAATATTTAGTAAAAACAAGTGAAAATAAAGTTAAAACAGTTTTAGATGATACAACATATATTTATAATACAAATACTCCTAAAAAAGAATTATTTAATGAATCAATAGAATATAAAATAATAAAAAATAGGATAGAAACTCTTTTAAATAGTGAAAATGTAAATAAATATAATAAAAAACGATTATTATACGTGATCCATGAAGGTTCCGGTGGAACATTACATACGAGTATGGAATTAATATCTCAATTAACAAATGAATATGATATTTATATATTATCAGCAGGACAAACTAGTATAAAACTATTAAGATATAATCATATTATTCAAAAAGAAACTGGTAAAAATGATGATGCATTTAAAGAAAATATTTCAAAATTATATGAATGGGAACTTACAACAAAATACACATTAAAAAAACCATATATACCAGAATATAAGCGAATTTATTTCAATGTTCTAAAGATACTTAAAATAGATATGATACATATAAGACATTTAATAAGGCATACATTAGACTTACCTTATATTGCTAATAAATTAGAAATACCAATAATATTATCATTTCATGATTTTTATTATATCTGTCCAGCATATACATTAATTGATGATCAAAATAATTATTGTGCAGGTAAATGCTCACCAATAGAAAATTATAATGGGCAATGCGGTGTTACAGTAGGACTTAATGTTCCAATTCTTAAAACATTTGTTTATACATGGAGATCTTATATGAAACGTTTATTTAATGTATGTGAACTTTTCATAACTACATCAAATAAAGCAAAAAAATTATATCAAGAAATTTATCCTGAATTAAAAGATAAAGAATTTAAAATAATAGAACATGGTCGAGATATTATAACACCAAATAATCCTTTGAAAAGAATTAATAAACCAGTTATAAATAATCCTACAAAAATTCTCTTTCCAGGACATTTATCTATTGCTAAGGGTGGAAAATTAATAGAAAACATTAAAAAAGAAGATAAGGATAATTTATTAGAACTTCATTATATTGGATCAATTAGTGGAATGAAAGAACTTGGAAAATATGGAAAAGATCATGGATTTTATGATAGAAATAAATTTAATGAATTAGTACAGGATATTAATCCTTCATTTATTGGAATATTATCTATATGGCCTGAAACATATTGTCATACATTAACTGAATCTTGGGGTGCGGGAATTCCAGTATTAACAACCAATCATGGAGCTTTAGGTGAACGAGTAAAAGAAAATGGTGGTGGATGGTTTATTAGTGAAGATCCTAAAAAAGCTTATAAACAAATAATATCTATTATTCAAGATGAAAATGAATATAATAATAAAGTAAATGAAATAAAAGATATAACATTTAAAACTACAAAAGAAATGTCTAATGAGTATAAACAGATTTATGAAGAAATATTTAAGAAAAAACAGGATGGATGATTAGTGTGAATATTACAATTATAGGAACAGGATATGTAGGACTTGTAACAGGTGTATGTTTTTCAGAAATGGGAAATAAAGTATATTGTGTAGATATAGATGAAAAAAAAATTGGAAATCTAAAAAAAGGTATTTTACCTATATATGAACCAGGACTTGAAGAATTATTAAGACATAATTATGAGCAAAACAATATTATATTTACTACAGATTTAAAAGAAGGTTTAGATAATACTGACATCTGTTTTATTGCTGTGGGAACTCCTCTTGGTGATGATGGGAGTGCTAATTTAGAATTTGTATATACTGTTTCACGACAAATTGGACAAAATATGGCTCATGACATGATAGTAGTTGATAAATCAACTGTACCTGTAGGAACTGCTCAACAAGTAAAAGAAAATATTCAAAAAGAATTAAATAAACGAGAAGTTAATTATAAAATTGATGTAATATCTAATCCAGAATTTTTAAAAGAAGGACATGCAATACAAGATTTCATGAGTCCTGATAGAGTAATTATAGGTTCTGATAATCCTGAAGTTACTGAAGTTATGAACACACTTTATGAACCATTCACAATGAAAAATCAAAGATTAATCTCAATGGATATTCGAAGTGCTGAAATGACTAAATATGCTGCTAATTCTATGCTTGCAACAAGAATATCATTTATTAATGAAATAGCTAATATTTGTGATCAAACAGGAGCTGATATTAATCAAGTGCGTAAAGGTATTGGAAGTGATACTCGTATAGGTTATAGTTTTTTATATCCTGGTTGTGGATATGGTGGAAGTTGTTTTCCAAAAGATGTTAATGCTTTAATAAAAACAGCAAAAGATAATGGTTATAATCCAGAATTACTAAAAAGTGTTGATAATGTTAATAATAATCAAAAATATTATTTAATTAAGAAAATTATTGATGTATTAGGTGAAGATTTATCAAATTATACTTTTACTGTATGGGGATTATCATTTAAACCTGAAACAGATGATATGAGAGAAGCACCATCTATAATTATTATAAATGAATTAATAAAACATGGGGCAAAAATACAAGCATATGATCCACAATCTATGAAAATAGCAAAAAAATACTATTTTAAAGATATTAAAGAAATAACATACTTTAATAATAAATATGATGCATTAAAAGATTCAAATGCAATAATATTAATAACAGAATGGAAAGAATTTAGAAGTCCTGATTTTAGAATGATAAAAAATAGTCTTAAAACTAATTTAATATTTGATGGACGAAATCAATATGATAAAAAAGCATTAAAAAATTTGGATATTGAGTATTATTCAATTGGAAATTAAAAAAAATAAAAAAGATAAATTATTTTTATTCATTTACATTAGCATATAAATGTTTTATTTTGTAAGCTGTTTCATTTCCATCTTTGTATAAAATAAATTGAACATCTTTTTTACCAGAAGTCATTGTTAAATTTTCTTCAATTTCTTTTGTTTCATTATTTTTTAGTTCAAAATGATATTCACTAATTTCTGAGGAATTAGTTTCATTTCTACTAACAACTTTTATAGTATAATTAGTAACTTTATTTTCAAGATTTGTGGTACTTATTTTTAAGTTTTGTTTTTCTCCAGCTGTTAAATTATAATAATTATCTTCTCCAGGAGTACCATTAACTCCGGATATTTGAAATGTTGTGTTTCCATTAGTTGTTAAAGAATTATTATTTATTAATGTTCCGCTAATAGCCATTAAAATTATTGTTAATATAACACCTATAATTAATAAATATTCTAATTTTTTATTAAAGAATTTTGAGTTTACATATCTAGTTTTTTTAATAAATATTGGCAATACTATTATTAATGATATAATAATCATTATTATCATTATCCAATCAAGCATTACTCCATTAACTGGATTGAAAAATAATCCTATTATTGCAGATATAAATAAACTTAAACCTACAGCAATACCCATTCTTCCTAATGGTGCTAAATCATCTTTTTTAGGATATATTGTATTTATAATTAAATATCCTGGTATTAAACATATGAAAAATGCTCCAGGAACCATCCAACCAAATGATTGATGGTACGGTGGTAAAATTCGTGCTACAATACCTAATATTCCTAAAATGATTATAAGGTATATTATTCTTGAATTATGGTCAGTAATTTCTTCTTTATTATCCATAAGTAATCCTTTTTTATTAATTTCTTCAGAAAGTTTATTTTTTCGTATGAATGCAATTATAGATAATATTATACCAAGTATTGATAATGCTAATATTGGGATATTTGTGTTAATCTTAAATAGTGCTATAGTTGATATTGCTACTATAATTACTATAAATGTTGTTATAGTGAATTTAACTGGTTTATCATGAATGAAAAGACTAGCACTTAATTTAGGATTTATTATTAAAATAATGCTACATTCTATAGAAATTATTAATACTGCATATAATATTGCATTTATTATGGTATTATTACTAGAATTTAATGTAAATATTAAACATATTAATGATATTATAAACATTAAAATAATTTCTTTATATGATATATTTTTTATAAATATTCCCTCCCTTTTTATCTTTGATTTATTTAATAATTTTACTATAATATATATTATATTCCATAACTTTTTATAATTTACTTTTTATAATTAATAATATTCATTTTAAATTTCTTTCAATGTTTTTTCAAGACGGGAAAGGGATAATAATATATTATAACCTTTTTTTGTTATTATATAATTGCTTCGTTCATGTTTTTGTATAATGAGGTTTGCATTTTTTAGTTTTTCTAAGTGAAATAAAAGATTTCCACCTCTAAGTTTTGTTAATTTTGATAATTCTGAATGTGATAAATTATCTTCAGCTAATTTTTCAAGTATTTGTAATCGTTGTTTATTTGTTACAGGTTCAAGAACTTCTTTTAATATTTTTTCATTATTTATTGATGTATCATTTTGTTGTTCAAATTTTTGTTGATTGTTTATTGAATCTAATAAATCCATATGGTTAAATGTCATTTGTTCTATATTATCAAGACAAGAATTACATTCTTTTGTTGGTGCAGTTAGTCTAACTTCATGTATCTTTTTTTTAATTTTATTTTTATATTCTGGTGTTATTCCTTTTTGATTTGCTTGTCTAATATTTTCTTGAATCATTTCTTCAAATAAGTTATTACAATCTTTTTTTAGTGAGCATGAATCATTTAATGAGTGATTTAATTCTTTTTTTAAATTATTTTGAAGATAATTAGTTAATGAGTATGATACATCTTTTTTAACAGTTTCTAATGCTGTATTTATATTTTCTTTATTTTTTTGTTCTTTTAATGATGAAATTTGTTTTTCTATAGTTTTTAATTGTTCTTTTATTTCTTTATTATCTTTGATTAAAAATTCTATTTCAGACATGTTATTTATTTTTGAGATTTATCATATAAAACTTTTATTAAAATAACTATAATAGTTATAATTATAACTATATTTTTAATTTTAATATATTTTTATAACGATTAAGTATATATTGATATTAAATTATAATACATAATATCTAAAAAAAGAAGGTATAAAAAAATGAAAACCATAAGTATAATAGCAAGCCCTAGAAAAGAAGGAAACTGTATAACAGCAGCAAAACAAATAACAAAAAACACAGACAACACAACATATTTTGTTGATGATATGGATATTAGTCCTTGTCAAGCATGTGATAAATGTGGACCTGGATTAGATTGTGCAATAAAAGATGATTTCTTAAAAATATATGATGAAATAGCAGAAGCAGATGCACTTATATTTGCAAGTCCAATCTATTTTGGAGAAACATCAGCACAAGCTAAAATATTCATGGATCGTTTTTACTCAATAGTAAGAAATCCAGATAAAAAACTAGATTCTAAAAAAACCATATTCATAACAGCATATGCAGGACCTCAAGGAGCATTTACAGATTATACAGTTGCAAAAAGTAAAACATTTGAATCAATAGGATGTAAAGTTGAAGCATGTATTGACATGGGAAATTCAAATCCATTAGCAAAAGCAGATGGAAGCGATGAATTAGCTAAAAAATTAGATGAAATAACTTTATAAAGTTATTTTTATTCTTTATTTCTTTTAAATACTATTTTTACAACAATTTTAAATAAATTTTTAATAATAACTTCAGAGTGAATTATATGACAAATTTAACAAATATTACAAAAATTATAAATAAAAAATCAGATCTCTATGGAATAGCTAACTTTCAAAAAAATAAAAAAGAATTAGTTAATGAATATGGTGAAGATATTTGTAAATATCCAAATGCTATAAGTATTGCAATAAAATTAAATAAAGAAATAATAGACCATATTCCAGAAACAAAAGAAAATGAAGAATATGCAAAGAATTATTTAGATGAATATTTTAATTCTCATAAAAAAATCAATAAAATTGCAGATGAAATAAGTAAACAAATAGAAGAAATAGGATATAATGCAATACCAATATATGTCTCTGGAGAAAATGAAAAAATAAATTTAACAAAAAGATTTAGTCATAAAACAACAGCTAATCTAGCAGGTTTAGGATGGCTTGGAAGAAATGCATTATTTATTACAAAAGAATTTGGTCCAAGATTAACATGGGTGACAATATTAACAGATGCACCATTTGAAACATATCAAGATAAACCATTAGATCCATTATGTGGAGATTGTACATGTTGTATGGATATATGTCCATCTGGAGCAATTACTCATGAAAAAAAACCTTCAGAATCATATAATCCAAAAGTTTGTGGAAATTATATTAAGGCAGAATCTGAAAAAGGACATAGTATAGCTTGTGGATTATGTTTATATATTTGTCCACATGGACGAAACGAATAAATATCTTCTATTTATTTTCTTTTTTTACCTATTTTTTATTTTTTTTGAGTTAAACCTGTTATTTTAATAATTTCTATTGGATAACTATTTTTTAGCAAGTTTTTACTATTGGGGTATAGTTTAAACTATATAAACAGAGTAAATTTATAATTGGAAGCTATTAGAATTGTAAAAGAATGTTTGATTGTTTGAGTAATTTAAAAAATTTTCTTAATAGTTTGAATTGTGAATATTTTGATTTATTTTTTTTTAAGTGTTAAAAATTTATTAAAAATGAAATTTTAGACTTTTAGTAAACATTTATTTAACTATAAAAAATCACTTTTTCTTTTAAAAACTATTGAATTAATTGTTTATAAACAATTAATTAGACAGATTATTATACTATTAACAAGTAATATAATAGTAACTATAATAAAAGGAAATATAAAAAACATGTTAAATGCAGAAAGATTTATAACAAATAATAAGCCTACAAATGGGGAAATTAGGAATTTTAATGAAGATTTTTATGTAGAAGAAGTTCCATTAGAGTTACCAAGTGGAACTGGACAAAATGTATGGATATTAATAGAAAAAACAGGAAGAACAACTTTAGACGTGGTATTGGATATTGCAAAGATATTACATATTAATAGGAAACGTATGGGATTTGCAGGAATGAAAGATAAATCTGCAGTAACACGTCAATGGATTTGTATTAGTAATATTACTTTGGATGAAATTCCTGATTTAGAATCAATACTAAGAAATGTTAAAATATTGGATATTAAACAAAATGAAAGAAAACTTAGAATAGGTCAGTTAAAAGGAAATAAATTTAGAATTAAAATTGATAATACTAATGATCCTAATGAAGATAAAGAAACTGCAGAAGATGTGTTAAATCAATTAAAAAAAACAGGTGTTCCTAATTTTTATGGTTATCAAAGATTTGGGGAAAAAAGATCTAATACTCATAAAGTTGGTAAATGTTTAATTGAAAATGATGTTAAAAAAGCTGTTGATCAATATATTGGTAATCCTTATCCTACTGAAACAGAACAAATTATAAAAGCTCGTAGTTTATATGATGAAGGAAAATTAGAAGAATCATATAATGCAATGAGTGGTGGTATGCGTTATGAAAAGATAATGTTACGTATATTAATTCAACAACAGAAAAAACATGATGAACTTGAAGAGAAAGATTATATTAAAGCTATAGAAGCATTGCCTAAACCTTTAAAAAGGATGTTTGTAAATGCTTATGAATCTTATTTATTTAATAAAGTAATTAATGAAAGAATAGTTTTAGGAATTGATAAGTATTTACCTGGTGATATTATTATTGATAAAGAAGAACATTGGGTTCATGATGTTGATGAAAATACTATAAATGATGATATAAATTCTTTTAAATTAAATCCAACTGCTCCATTATATGGAACTAAAGTTCCATTAGCAGAAGGAATGGAAGGAGAAATTGAAGCTAAAGTATTAAAAGAAGAAAATATTAAAAAAGAAGATTTTGAATGTCCCAAAACACCAAAACTTGGAAGTCATGGTATAAGAAGATCAGTTAGATTTAAAGTAACTGATACTAATGTTAAACAAACTTCTAATGGAATTATTGTTGAATTTATGATTCCTAAAGGTTGTTATGCTACTGCAGTTTTAAGAGAAATAATGAAGAAGAATATATAATATCATATATTCTTTTTATATATTTGTGGAGTATATGTTTTTAACATTAAGGATAATGTAACAACTGTTACTGAACTTAATGCCATAGCTAATGCACTATATTCGGGTTTAAATAAAATATTCCATGGTATAAGTATTCCTGCTGCTATTGGTATTAATATTATGTTATATGCAAATGCCCAGAAAAGGTTTTGATATATTCTAATCATTACTTTATTTGATAATTGTATTGCTCCAATACTATCTATTAAATCACCATTAACAAGTATTATATCTCCTGCATCCATTGCAATATCTGTTCCACCTCCAATAGCTATTCCTACATCAGATTGGGCTAGTGCTGGAGCATCATTTATACCATCTCCAATAAATGCTACAATATGTCCTTCTTCTTGTAATTGTTTAACTTTTTTAGATTTATCTTGTGGCATTACTTCACTAATTACTGTATCTATATTAATATTTTTAGCTATATTTTGGGCTGTTAATTTATTATCACCTGTGATCATTGTAACATCTAAATTCATTTCTTTAAATTGATTTATGGCTTTTTTACTGTTTGGTTTTATATCGTCTGTTACTGCTAATATTCCTTGAATTTTATTATCATACATAATTATTAATGTTGTTTTCATTTCTTTTTGAAGTCTATTATATTCTTTTTTTATATTATCAGGTAATGTTATTTCTAATATTTTTTCATTTCCAATGTATATTTCTTTGTTATTTATTATTCCTGATATTCCTTTTCCATCATGAATTTTAAAGTCAGTTGTTATATCTTGAGTTATATTTTTTTTATTAGTGTAATTGATTATGGCTGTACTTATTGGGTGTTGTGAATATTGTTCTATTGAAGATACTATTTTTAATAGTTCATTATCACTTATTTTACTATAATTTATGAAATCGGTTACTGTTAATTGTCCTTGGGTGATTGTGCCTGTTTTATCTAAAAGTACTGTGTCTATGTCTTTTGATATTTCTAATACTTCTCCATTTTTTATTAATATACCAAATTCAGCAGCTCTTCCAATTCCTACAGTTACTGCTGTTGGGGTTGCAAGACCTAATGAACAAGGACATGCAACAACTAAAACTGATATGAATATTGTAAGACTAAATAATAATGTACTTTTAAATATGAAATTCCATATTATAAATGATATAGAGGCTATTGTTAAAAGTGTAGGTATAAATATTGTTACTATTTTGTCTGCTTGTCTTTGAATAGGTGGTTTGGAACTTTGTGCATCTTGAACTAATTGAATAATCTGTGATAATACTGTTTCATTTCCTGTATGGGTAACTTTAAATTTTAACATTCCATCTTCATTTATTGATCCACCTATTACTTTATCATTTTCTTTTTTTAATATAGCATTTGATTCTCCTGTAACAAAAGATTCATTTACATGACTTTTTCCATTAATAACTATTCCATCTAGTGGTATATGTTCACCAGGTTTTACTATAATTATATTTCCTTGTATTATATTTTCTATACTTTCAGTTTGAGTAGTAGGTTTACCATCAATAATTTTTTCTAATGTTGCTGTTTTTACTTGTAAATTCATTAATTTATCTATTGCATTTGTAGTATTTCCTTTTGCTTTTTCTTCTAACCATTTTCCAAGCATTAAAAATGATCCTAACATTAAGCTTGTTTCATAAAATAAGAAATCTGGTGTTAAAACTATTTGAAATGTTCCAAGTATGCTTGAAATATATGCTACACCAATACCTAATGCATACATTACATCCATATTAAGGTTATGGACTTTTAATGCATTTAAATTAGATTTAAAAATAGGGCATGTCACATAAATAAATGGTATTATTGTAACAATTAACATAAAATAAGACATTGGTATTGGTAACATAATATTACCTAACATCAATATCATTAAGGGTATTGAAAATAGAAATCCTACTATTACACGATTTCGTTTACTATTTAAACTATCTTGTCGAGCTTTTTCTATTGAAGGATTTATTTTATTAAATTCTTTTAAACCAAGATAAGTAAAACCAATGCTATTGATTTTATCAGCCATATCATCAATTGTAATAAAATTAGGATTATATATTACATCAACACATTCTAAAACAAGATTAACATCAGCTTTGTATATTCCTTCAGATTTAGATAAAACAGTTGTTATTGATCTTGCACACATTGCACAAGTCATACCACCAATATTTAATGTTTTTTTTTAAAATCAGCATTGAAACCTACATTACTTAAAGCACTTATTATTTTTTCAATATCAGAATTATCAGAAGTAATAGTAACAGTTGAACTATCAAGGTCTGTGTTTACTGATTTAATTCCAGAAATATGGGATAAAGTGGCTTTTATAGTATTTTCACATGATCCACAAACCATATCTGGCACTGTTAAAACTATTGTATTTTCACTCATTAACAATCAACTCTTTCATGATTAATTTATTTAGTTAATATTATTAATTTAGTTTATATTAAATATTATGTATGGATATATAGTATAATATAAATTATGGAAAAGTAAGAAATATGGTAACAAAAAAAGAAAAATTACGTATTGATAAAAAACTAGTTAGAAATACTAGTTTAATAACAGGAGTAATTCTAATCATATTAGCATATACAATTGGTATTATACCAGTACTAAATGTATTAGTAATAGCAATAATAACAGCATATACTATGTATAAAAATGATTTTGATGTACTTGAAAGTGCAGCTAATGGATTATTAATAGGATTATTTTCAAGTGTAATTGAAATATTAGGAATACTAATCACAGCAGTTACAAATAATCAAATAACTACAACTGCAATAATCATATTATTAACTTTAATATCATTAGGAATACTTTCAGGAACTGTTTTTGGAGTAGTAACAACATACACAAAAAATAATAATTAATGAGGTGAAGTCATATGATTAATTGGAAATCATCGGTTATTGGTGGATTAATAAACTTTATTATAACTTTATTCTTATCTATAGTATGTTTCCCATTATTTTTTTTAGGACCAATAATTGGTGGAATAACAACAATTTATTTTAGTAGTATTTCTTATGATGCTATAAAAGAAGGAGCAATGTCTGGAATTATAGGTGGATTATTAATTGGGATACTTATAATATTTGGAATATCTTCAATATCAATACTTATAGGAATATTGTCTAGTACAATTGTATCTATGAGCACTTTTGGTGTATTTATGGGGATAATTATATCTATAATGTTTATAATAGTAAGTGCAGTATTAGGGATGATTGGATCATTAATAGCAGAAAAATATATGAATTAAATACTCTTTTTTAAATTAAAAAGATAAAAATAATACTCTGATTATTAAATCAGAGTTAATTAATACTTTTTTTAGAAATTATCTTGTTGGTTGTTATGTTAATTATAATTGGGATTATCTTTTTAAATCTTATTTATATGTTGCATCTTTTTGATCCTTGTAAAGGTGTTCCACATTTTGGACATTTTGAATTTCTACAAGGTATTCCTTTTGTTTTTGTTGTTTCATAGTTACATTTTGGACATTTGCATGTTTTTGGTGGTTGGTTTGTTGTTTGACATTTTCCTAATCCTGGTCCTCCAAATGATTTTCTTTGATTCAGTGGTTCTATTGTGGTTATGTTTTTTGATTTGCAGTTGGGACATGTTGTGTATTCTTTTTCTGGATTTGTCCATTGAAAGTTGCATTCTTTACATTTGTATTTTAGTTGGTTGTTCATGAAGTTTTCTCCAGTTATTATTATTTGTTTTCCGTCTATTAGTGCTGTTGCTATTTTTTTTCTTGCTGAATTTAGTATTCTATGAAATGTTGGTTGAGATATTCCCATTAGTTCTGATGATTCTTTTTGTTTGATATTATGGTAATCTTTTAATCTTATTGCTTCATATTCATCTACTATTAGTTCTATTGGTTTTGTATTTGTATTGTTTTGATTAAATTTTGTGTGTTTGGGGTTGTTTGTTATTCGTCTTTGTTTTTTTGGTCTTACCATAATACCAGCTACTGAACTTTTTTTTAGTATTTGTGTTATATGTTTATTTTTATCTTATTTGTTTGTTGTTATTTGATGTGTCCACAGCATCTTTTTTTGTTGTGTGCTTGGGTTAGATGGGTATGGTCTGGTGCATCTTTTCCACATGTTAATGGTCCTTTTCCTCTTGCTGATCCACAACATCCTCCTTTAGATTTGTTGTATGATAATACTTTGTCTATATCTAAGTCTTTTATTTCTGTTATGTATTGTATTGAGGTTGTATGGCATTGTGGGCATATTTTATGTTCTCCATTTAGTGTTATCCATATAAAGCCACATTCTTCACATTTATATTTTAGATTTTTCATTTTTTTTATCACTCTTTTCTTATTGTTATGAATATATATTCAAAATATAGTATTTAAATATTATTATTATATACAATCTAAAAAAAATATTTTGTTAAATAAACTTTTTAATTAATAAACTCAATGAATAAATTAGCAAAATTTAATAAATTATATTAATATAAAGTAAACCATAAACTAAAAACATGTTTAACTAAAAAAAAATTATTCTCATTTATAAAAAGGATTTAAGCTATGACAAATAATAATCAAAAATCAACTAATAATATAAAACATATAACTAAAATAATTAATGAAAGTAACTTATTTAATAAGGAATATTATCTTGAAACTAATGGTGATGTTAAACAAGCAGGTGTAGATCCATTACAACATTATATTAAAAGTGGTTATAAAGAAGGTAGAAATCCTTCAGATAATTTTGATAATAATTTTTACATTGAAAATAATCCTGATGTTAAAAAAGAAGATATTAATCCATTATATCACTATCTTACCATAGGAAAAAAAGAAGGACGAACTATTAGAAAAACTCCTTTAAAACATCAAATGGAAGTTATATCAGATTCTGGTCTATTTGATAGTGAATATTATCTTGAAAATTATACTGATATTAAAGAAGCAAATCTTGATCCATTAGAACATTATACTAAAAATGGATTTAAAGAGCAAAGAAGTCCTTCATTAACATTTAGTAATAATTTCTATATTAATATTAATAAATATGTTAAAGAAAATAATATTAATCCATTATATCATTATATAACTGTTTTCAAAGAAGAACAAAAAAGAAAAAAAGATTTAGGAAAACAATATCATCAAAAAATTACTTCATTTGATGTTAAACAGTTAAAAAAAGAATATGATATTATAAAAAACTCTACTTGGTTTGATACTAAATGGTATTTAAAAAATAATCCTTACATTGAAAAAACACATATGAATCCTATCATGCATTACATACTATTTGGTGCGGATAATGGTTTTGATCCACATCCATTTTTTTCAACTAATAAATATTTAAAAAAGAATGGGGATATAAAAAAGGAAGGTATTAATCCATTAGCTCATTATATAAGTTATGGATTAGATGAAGGAAGAAATGCTTATGTATCTGAAAATTATCCATTATTAAAAGATAAATATTCTTTTTTAGTATCTAAAAATATAACTGAAAAATTAGAAACTTCTGTAACAATAATAATTCCTATATATAATGCATATGAAGAAACAAAAGAATGTATTACAAGTGTATTAAATAATACTAATGGGAACTATAAATTAATTTTAATAAATGATTGTAGTACAGATAAACGAATTAATGAATTATTAGATAGTTTAGAAAACATTAATAATATTAAAATAATTCATAATAATAAAAATCAAGGATTTGTAAAAAACGTTAATTTAGGTATAAACGAAGCCAATAATGAAGATGTAATAATATTAAACAGTGATACAATAGTTACACCAAGATGGTTAACTAGATTTATTAAAGCAGCTTATACTGAAAATAAGATAGGAACAGTAACACCATATTCAAATTCAACAGATATTGGAATTAAAGAATTAGCACCATCTAAAGATACACTAACATTAAATAAAAATGCTTATAAATTAGATAAATTATCTACTTATGGAAATATGGAAGCTCCTACAGGAAATGGATTTTGTATATATATAAAACGTGATTTAATAAAAGATATTGGAATATTTGATGAAATATTTGATAAAGGCTATGGAGAAGAAACTGATTTTACAACACGTGCTAAAAATAATGGTTGGAAAAATATTAGAAATGAATCTATATTTGTTTATCATAAAAGACATGCATCATTTAAAAAAGAAAATACTGATAAATTAAAGAAAGAAAATCAAAAAATACTTAGAAAACGACATCCACAAGTTTTCAGTCAATGGGATGAATTTGTTAAATCAGAACAATTACAAAATTCATTAAAAAATATTAAAAAGAACATAAATACTGATATTAAAGAACGGATATTATATGTAACTTCTTTAAAAGAAAATAATCTATTAAAATTTGATGATAAATTTAAAGAAATTGAATCAGATTATGATTCTTACATACTTAATCTAAATAAGGATGAAATTCAATTTTTTGGTAAAAAAGAAGAAAAAAATTTTATTATTAAAGAATTAGATCTTAAAAATGGGGGCTATGATCAATATCTAAAAGTATACTTTAATTTATTAAATACTTTTAAAATAGATCTTATAGTTATACCTTATTTAAAAGAGTTTTATCATCCAGATTATAATTTACAATCATCATTTATTACATTATCATTAAAATTAGGTATTCCATCAATATATCTGCCATGTATTTTAGATCAGGATATAAAAGAAGTAATAACAAATAAATTAAATCCTAATAAAGAATTATTTGAATTAATAAATTTAAAAAAATCTAATATTGATTTTAATAAAAAATCCCTAGTAGTATACACAGCTTTAACAGGAAATTATGATAGTATACCAACTCCTAAATATATTAATGAAAATTTAGATTATATTTGTTTTACAGATAATCCATCACTTAAATCAAATTTTTGGACAATAAAACAAATGGAAGATTTAGATCTTGATCCAATAAGAAAAGCAAGACATTATAAAATATTGCCTCATAAATACTTAGAAGATTATGATTATTCAATATGGATAGATTCAAATTTTGTAATAGAAAATGATATAACACGTTATATTAATACATACTCTACAGAAAATAAATTATTATGTATAAGTCATGATCAACGTGATTGTCTATATGAAGAAGCAGAATGTTGTATTGAATTAAAAAAAGATGATCCTGAACTTATTCAAAAACAAATAATGAAATATTATAAAGAAGGATATCCATCACATAATGGGTTAATTAGTAGTGGAATTTTATTTAGAAATCATCATGATAAACAAATAATAAACACTATGAATACCTGGTATGAAGAAGTAATAAATTATAGTAGACGTGATCAACTAAGTTTTAACTATGCATGTTGGAAAAATAATACAAAATATGATCTAGCAAGATTATTTTATTTTAGAAATGAATACTTTCAAAGAGAACTTCATTATGCTGATGCAGGAATGAATCTTAATTTAAGTCAAGATCAAGTATCTAGAATATTGGAACAACTAGATAAGAAAGTATCTATAATAATACCAATATATAATGCATTTAAACAAACAAAAACATGTATAGAAAGTGTTCAAAGAAATACACATCAAAACTATGAATTAATACTAATAAATGATTGTAGTACAGATGAACAGATGAAACCATATTTAGATGATTTATCTAAAATCGATAATATTAAAGTTATTCATAATAAGACAAATAAAGGGTTTGTAAAAAATGTTAATATAGGTATTAATAATACAAGTAATGATATAATTTTATTAAATAGTGATACAGTAGTTACACCAAATTGGTTATCAAAATTAATAATATCAGCATATACAGAAATTCAAACAGGAACAGTAACACCATTATCAAATAATTCTGGAGCATTTAGTGTACCTATAATAGGAAAGAAAAATGAAATAAATCCAGAATTAGGAATAGATAATACTAGTAAAATTATTGAAAATATACAAAAACATCCAGATCTAGAAGTACCTACAGGAAATGGTTTTTGTATGTATATAAAAAGAGCTGCTATATATTCAGTAGGATTTTTTGATGAAAACTTTGGAAAAGGTTATTGTGAAGAAAATGATTTTTGTATGCGATTAATAGAACATAATTGGAATAATAAACTTACTCCAACAACATATATTTATCATGATCATAATGCATCATTTAAAGAAGATAAAGAAAAATTATTAAAAGAAAATCGTAAATATTTGGATTATAAACATCCAACATATACTAAAACAGTAAAAAACTTTGTACAATCAATAGATTATGCAAATATACGAGAAAATATAGATTTAACATTAAATTGTAAACAAGTAAAAGAATATGCAAAAAAACGTATATTATATGTTATTCATGAAGGAACAGGAGGTACATTACATACAACATCTGATTTAATACAATATATTCAAAAAGATTATGATGTGTATTTATTAACAGCAGGACATGATGAAATAAGATTACATCAATATAATAACTATGAAACTAAATTTGATACTACAAAAGACAATGAATTTAAGAAAAATTTTACAACAATAGCTAATTGGAAAGTAAAATCATATTACTCAATAAAAGAAATGTATATTCCAGAATATGCTAGAATTTATTTCAATGTATTAAATACTCTAAAAATAGATTTAATACATATAAGACATCTTATTCATCATACATTTGATTTACCATGTATTGGAAAAAAATTAGACATACCAATTGTAATGTCATTCCATGATTTCTATTATATATGTCCAGCACATTTCTTAGTAGATGATCAAGATAACTATTGTGCAGGAACATGTTCAAATGTACATATTACAAAAGAAGGTGAAACTTTAGAATGTAATGTTTCTAAAAATTTAAATACACCAAATCTAAAAACATTTGTTCATAAATGGAGAGAAATGGTAAGTGAAATGTTTAAAAACTGTCAAATATTTATAACAACATCACCTTATGCTAGACAGTTATATACTAAAATTTATCCTGAATTAAAAAATAAAGAATTTAAGATTATAGAACATGGAAGAGATCTTACAACACCTAATGAATTAACAGATAGTATTACAATTCCATCAAAAGATAAACCAATTAAAATACTATTTCCAGGACATATTGGAATACCAAAAGGTGGAAAATTAATAGAAAATATTAAAAACCTTGATATTGATTCTAGATTAGAATTCCATTTTCTTGGTGGATTACATGGAGAATTAAATCTAGAACAAACAGGAGAATATCATGGATTTTATGAACGAAGTAATTTTTGTAAAGAAGTTAATAAAATAAAACCATCATTTATAGGAATATTTTCTATATGGCCTGAAACATATTGTCATACATTAACAGAAGCATTAAGTTGTGGTATTCCAGTATTAACATTGAATATTGGTGCAACTGGAGAACGTATAAATCGTGATGGTGGAGGATGGTTTATAGAAAATCAAACTGAAAAAGCTTATAATAAAATCATTGAAATTTCAGAAAATACTGATAAATATTTAGAAACAGTTAATAAAATAAGTGATATTAAATTTAAAAGTGTTAAAGAAATGTCTGATGAATATAAAGAAGTATATCAAAATATAATTGATGAAAAAAGAGAGTATAAAATAGGTGATTAAATATACTTCTTTTTTTTATAAATTATTAAATAACCATTCAACACTTAAATATCTTTCTCCAGTATCTGGAAGAATAGCTACTATTCTTTTGTCCTTATTTTCAGGAAGTTTTGCTAATTGTAAGCTTGCATATACTGCTGCTCCAGAAGAAATTCCTGTAAATATTCCTTCTTCTTTAGCTAATTTTAACATTGTATTTCTAGCATCTTCATCAGATACTGTTATTACTTGATCAATAATATCTTTATTTACAACATCGGGTATAAAACCTGCCCCAATACCTTGTATTCTATGTGCTCCAGCTTGTCCTTTACTTAGCATTGGGGATGTTTCTGGTTCTACTGCAACAGATATAAGATCTGGTATTGTTTTCTTAATTTTTTGACTTATTCCAGTAATTGTTCCACCAGTACCAACACCAGCTACTAATATGTCAATATTGTTATCAGTGTCTGTTAATATTTCTTTTGCTGTTGTTTTTTCATGTATTAAGGGGTTTGCTTCATTTTCAAATTGTCCAAGTATTATTGAATTTGGAGTTTCTTTTTGTATTTTTTCAGCTTCTTTTACAGCTCCACTCATTCCATCAGCTGCTGGGGTTAATATTATTTTTGCTCCAAAAATTTTTATTAGTTTTTGTCGTTCTTTGGACATTGATTCTGGCATTGTAATTATAAGATTATATCCTCTTGCTGCTGTTACAAATCCTAATGCTATTCCCATATTTCCACTTGTAGGTTCAATAATTGTTGTATCTTTATTTAGTTTTCCTGATTTTTCTGCTTCATCAATGAGTGATACTGCAACTCTATCTTTTATACTTCCTACAGGATTAAATGTTTCATTTTTAACTAATATTTCTGCTTGTGCATCTTTGTTAATATTGTTTAGTCTTATTAATGGGGTGTTTCCTATGGTTTCTGTTATGTTATTTGCTATTGGTTTTTTTAATATTTTTATGTTTGTCATTATTTTTCTCCTTTTTTTTGTAATTATTTTTTCTTATTTAATAATTTTGTTAGTTATATCATATAAATGTTAACACTGTTAACTTTTTTATATTGAAAAGAAAATAAAATAATCTCTATTAAAAACTAGAAATTAAATGAACAAAATTAAATCATTACATATATAGAGTACTATTAATATTCCTATTTTATTAAAGAAATAATATATTAAAATATACATTTAAAAACATCTTAAAACTATAATTAAAATATATAATTTTTACTAAATAAACATCTTTTATACTTTATCTAATCTACAAATAGAACCAAAATTAATAGGACAAACTAATATACAAGTAAAATCAGTAGAAAGTGTAATATAAATATTTTTTTTTAATTTTTTTCATCAAAATTTCAAATTTGAATGTTTTACTAATTCAATTTTTTTCAATCATAAAAAAATATTATGATCTCTATTTAAAAACTTTTAAAATTATTGAATATAATAAAATTTTATATGGATTTATTAAGTGATTGTTTAAAGTAATATCTTTATTAATATACTAATAAATAAATATAATTAAATCTAAAGATTAAAATAATTAATAAAAAAAGGTGAATTATAAAATAATTTTTTAAATTTAAATTAATTATAAATCAGTAAAAAATAGTAAAATATATTATTTTATCAAAAAATAATTAGAAGTATATAACAAAAATAATATTTTTTAAAAAACATATAAATTAGAAAAAGATATTGATTATAAACTAATTGAAAAAAAGATTAATATTAACAGCACCAGTTTCATATTATAATCAATAAATGTCAAAAAAGAATATGATTTTATTTTTTCAATAAACAACTAAAGTTCAAATATAAAAATTACTTAAAAAAATCATCTTAAAATAAATTCATTATTAAATATTATATAAAATTAAGAAAAAATAAAATTAATTAGAAATATTATAAAATAGATGTATAATAATAGGTTAAAAGGGTAATTAAAATGAACATAGAAGAAAAATATACACAAATGATAAATCATATGATTAATGATG
>JAUNXU010000032.1 GCA_030539615.1 Methanobacteriaceae archaeon
GGAATTTTAACAGAAACAGATAAAGATTTAACAGATTGTGAATGTATTCATTGTCAAAAACCAGCAAAACATATAGCACTCATATCTAAAACCTATTAAAAAAAAAGTAGTAAATTCAAAAAAAATGAATATTATTCTTTAAATTCTAGAATAATATTCTAATACATTAGAGAAGTCTTCAATAGCTTCTTCACTATCTCCTTTTTCGATAGCATTTTTTATGCAATGATTTATATGTTTTTCCACCATAAGTTTACCTACTTTATTAAGAGCAGATTTTGAAGCATTAACTTGCATAAGAACTTTTTCACAAGATTCATTATCATTTTGTATCATTCTATCAATAGCAGCAATTTGTCCTTCAATCTTTTTAAGTCTTTTATGAAGATCATTATCATCTAAACAGTTTACCATAATATTTCCCCATACTTTTTATCTAAGAATAAATTTCTCGATTTTCATTATATTTTGTTTTAATATCATTTTCTTGACCAATAATTGCTTGATCTACAATTCCTGCAAAAATACCATTTTCTAAAACACCAGGGATGCTATTTAAAATAGATTCTAATTCTTTTGGATTATTAATTTCTTCAAATTTAGTATCTAATATAAAATTACCATTGTCAGTTATTACAGGACCATCTTTATTAATGCCCATTCTAAGTTCTGGAAAACCATTTATATCAGTTAAAGTTTTTTTAACAATCCGTAATGCTTCCGGAATGATTTCAATAGGTACTGGGAATCTTCCTAATTTTTCAACAGATTTACTTTCATCAATAATTACTATAAATTCTTTTGCAGCACTATCTATTAGTTTTTCTAAAGTATGAGCTGCTCCACCACCTTTAATTAAATCCATATTACTATCAATTTCATCAGCACCATCTACAGCAATATCTATATCATATTCATCTAAAGTCCCTGTTTTAATTCCAACATCTTTTGCTGTAATTAATGATTGATAAGAAGTAGGAATTCCAATTATATCTAATTCTTCTTCTTGAATTCTTTTTCCTAAATGTTTAATAAAATATTGTGTTGTTGAACCAGTACCTAATCCTACAACTTGACCATCTTTAATTAGTTTAGTAGCTTTTATACCTACATTTTCTTTTTGCAATTCTTTATCTATCATATTTTTTTCTCTTTATATTTATTGAAATTATCTACTTACAATAACTTCTGTTAATTTATATCCATTAGCACATGTTATTTCAGATCCTACTTCTTCAATGTGACATTTATCATCATTATATAATCCTTCAGGATTACATATTTCTTGATTTTCGCACCTATATGAACATTCAGGACTTTTAAATATAATTGTTGCCCCTTTAAATGATTTATTAGTTGAAACAACAGTTCTGATAGTAGCAGGTTCTACTTCAACAGTTTGAACTTTTCCATCTTTGTGAATAGCACAATTATGGGTAGCTTCTTTTACATTAACAATTTGGTATTTTCTTCCTGTTTCAAGGTTCAAACAAGTTCTTTTAAATCTACATTCTTCACATTTTTTTGATTCATTATAATATGTAAAAACTAAACCTTTTTTTGCAAGACTTGTTCCAATTAATGTTATCATATTTATTTTCCTCTTTCCTTTTTTTTATTATATATTAATACATTTTATTTTTATCTTTTTTATATTACATGGGTATTAGTTGCAATATTTTCTGCAGCTTCTTGAGTTAATCCTCTATCCCCTAGTATAGTATATCTATTTTTTCGTATAGTATGTGCTTGAGTTAATGCACTAATAATATCATCAGGATCTATATTTAATTCTTTAGCAGTAGTAGGTGCTTTAACTTTTTCTAATACTGTTTTTATTTTTTTCCAATTCCCACCTTGTAAATAAGACATCATTATAGTTCCCACACCACATTGTTCTCCATGTAGTGCCGGTTTTTTGGCTATTTTATCTAATGCATGACTGAATTTATGTTCAGATCCACTTGCTGGCCTACTTGTATTTGCTATACTAATAGCCATGCCACTACTAATTAATCCTTTAACTACAATGGCAGCACTTTCTACAAGACCTTCTTTGATTTGATCTGAAGTATTTATTGTTAAATCTGCAGTCATTGAAGATAATGCTGCAGCTGAATCACTAAATGGTACATTTAATAATTTATATGCTAATTTCCAATCTTCAACAGCTGTAAGATTAGATACAATATCTCCTACACCTGCTGATAAAAATCTAAAAGGTGCTTCACTAATTATTTTAGTATCAGCAATAATGGCATGGGGTGCATTAGCTTGTAATGATACATTTCTATCTGGTTGTTTAATAGATGCTCTAGGTGAAGCTATTCCATCATGAGCTGCTGTTGTGGGGATACTTATAAATGGTTTGTCTTTATTTGTTGCAGCTAGTTTTGCTACATCAATAACTTTTCCACCACCAACACCTAATATTGCATTATAATTTTCTAAAATATCTGTTATTTCATCTACAACTTCTGGAGTAGCATTATTAATAACTTCTACTTTAACATCATAATTATCATTTAATAAAACTTCTGTTATCTTTTCTCCAGCAATTTTTAGTGTTTTATTTCCACTAATTAACAATATTTTATTTTTAATTTTCAATTCTTTACATAATGATCCTGTGTCTTTTAGTATTCCTGGTCCTGTATGTATATTTCGTGGTAATTGAACATTTCTAAAATCCATTGAAATTTTCACCTGTAACTATTTTTTTTTTTAATTTGATGGCAATGTTATATTTATTATTTTTTTGTTATGTTCTTTAAATATTATTATGTTTTTTATTATTATAAAATTAAAATGAGTTATTACAAATAAATCTAATATGATCTTTCTTATGTGGATCAAGTTTTATTTTTTCAATAAGTTTAATCCCAGTTTATTTTAAGTTATGTTTTTATTCTTTAAATATAATACTTTGTTTCTTTGTTACAAATAATTCTAGCTTTAATCATTATTATGTATGTTGTATTTTCATTTGCAAAAAGTTTAATATTTTCAAGAAACAACTCAGTTTGTTTTTGTTAAGTTACATCAGTAAATTACACTCACACATTCAACTAGATGTATAACATTTCATACAACAATATTTGTAAATATTTATTAATATTATTTTCAGTATTTTTTGATTTAGATATGATTTTTTTAGAATTTTATTTCTTTTTGATTTTCTTTAATTTTTTGTATTTCTTTTGTTAGTGTACTATTTTTATAAAATATGCTATCTAAGTAATAATTAATCTCTTCTATAGCATTACTTAGTAAATATTATATTATAAAAATTTAAGTAAAATATAAATAATGATTAATAAAATAAATAAGATTTATGTTATTAATACATATTTAACATATAATATTATATTTTACTTAAATCATACAATTTTATTAAAAAAGTATTATAAAAATATTTATTTTGAAATAACTTTGTATAATATGTTAATTAATTATATAAAAAATAAAAAAAATTCTTAAAATAATAAAGTTATTATAATATTACTTTATATATTATTAATTAAAGTAACACTTTTTTATATTAAAAAAAAATTTATAGGTTTAACTCAATGATAAGTAAAAAGAACATAGAAGAAAATGCAAGTATGGTTTTAATAGATACAGTTTATGAATTATTTAATAATGAAGAAAAAATTAACACATTTTATTCTAATTTAAATTTAGATGAAAATCAATTTGTTGACGGAAAAATAGATAATGAAATTTTAGATGAACAAATTATTAATGAATTAGAAAAACATTTTGATCAAAAAACTATTGGAATGAAAATTCAAGAACTAATCAATAAAGAAAATGAAAGATCAATTAAAGAACTTCATAAAATGATTGATGAAAAATTTGAATCAATAAAATCTGATCTATTGAAACTTATTGGAGATGAAACAGATTATACTAATTTTAAGGATAAGCTCTGCAACAATCTTATATTAAATAATATGCAATTTGAATCTGCAATTAAAGCATCATTAAAAGAACTTAATAAATCTTCTGAAGAATCAAAAGTTTTAACACTTCTTAAAACAATCTAAATTTTATTTTTTAAATCCTTAAATAAAAGGATATTTTTTCATTTTCTTATTTTTTTTAATTAAATTATAATAAAGTTAATCTATATGTAATGAGTTTTAAGTAATTCTATTTCATCTTTATAACCTTCAATATCATTTGGAGTTTCAAGATAAAATGGTAATGATTTGAATTTTGGATGATTAATAACTGAAACTAAAGCTTCAATTCCAATTTTACCTTCGCCAATTTTTGCATGTCTATCTTTATGACTTTTATAACCAAATTTACTATCATTTAAATGAATTGCATATAATCTTTTAAGTCCAATAACACTATCAAATGTATCAATTACTCCATCTAAATCATTGACAATATCATATCCTGCATCATAGATATGGCATGTATCAAGACATACGCCTAATTTTTCATTATTATCTACATTTTCAATAATATTATTTAGTTCTTCAAATGATTTTCCAATTTCAGTTCCTTTACCAGCCATTGTTTCAAGTAAAATAGTAGTTTTTTGATCTTCAGTTATAACATCATTTAATGTTTCAATTATGAAGTTAGTTCCTAATTTTACACCTTGTTTTACATGACTTCCTGGATGAAAATTATATAAATTATTTGGTAAATAATTTAAACGTTCTAAATCTTCTTTCATTGCTATATTAGCAAAAGTTCTCACTTTTTCAGATTTAGAAGCAGCATTAATTGTATATGGTGCGTGAGCAAGGATTACTTCAATATTATTATTTGAAGCAAATTCATTAAAATTAGTTATATCTTTTGTATCTAGTTTTTTTATTTTTCCTCCACGTGGATTTCTTGAAAAGAATTGGAATGTATTAGCACCGATACTAACAGCTTCTTTTCCCATATGTTCATATCCTTTGGATACTGATAAATGACAACCTATAGTGAACATGTTTTAACCTCTAATATTTTTTTCTATTATTAATATATGCTATTCTTTATAAATATAGTTATTAACTTAGTAAATTTTTAAATATGAATATTAACATAAATATAAGTAATAGTAATATATTTAAACTTATAAAAAAAGAGAGAAATGTAAAAAGGAATAAAATATGGAAACTTTTAATATATTAGTTACAGGTGGATCTGGATTTATTGGGACAAACTTAGTAAATACACTAAGAAATAGAGGACATACTGTAATAGCAGCAGATATACAAAATACTGATAGGACTGATTATGTACGAACTGATGTACGAAATTATAGGCAATTAGAACGAACTATTGAATCAGATAAATATGATTATGTATACCATTTAGCAGCAGAATATGGTCGTTGGAATGGTGAAGCATATTATGAAAATCTATGGCAAACAAATGTCATAGGTACAAAACATATGATTAGATTACAAGAAAAATATGATTTTAATATGATCTTTTTTTCATCAGCAGAAGTATATGGGGATTACAATGGAATAATGAAAGAAGAAGTAATGGAAAAAAATCCTATAGTTGACACATATCAAATGAATGATTATGCTATAAGTAAATGGGCTGGAGAATTAATGTGTATGAATTCAGCTAAAATGCATGATACAAAAACAGTAAGAGTAAGGCCAGTAAATTGTTATGGGCCAGAAGAACATTATACGCCATATAGGGGTTTCATACCAAAATTTATTTATCATGCATTACATAGTATGCCATATACACTATATAAAGGACATAAAAGAATAATTGATTATGTTGAAGATACTGTAAATACATTTGCTAATATAGTAAATAACTTTAAACCGGGAGAAGCATATAATGTGGGTGGAGTTCAGGATTGGGAAATGGAAATAAAAGAATATTCGGATATAATATTAAACACTGTTGGATGTGATGATTCTATTGTAACATATAAAGAATCAGAACCATTTACAACAAAAATAAAAACAATTGATTTTTCAAAAGCTATAAAAGATCTAAAACATGACCCCAAAATAAAACCTGAAGAAGGAATAAAAAGAACTGTTGATTGGATGAAATGGTATTATCGTTTAGAATAATATTATTCTTATTCTTTTTTCAATGAATTAATATCCTTTTACTATTTTTATTTATAATTTAATTTTTGATATTATGAAATTTTATATATATATTATAAATTAAATACTCAAATATAAAAAACATAACATACATATTATAATATAATAAAAACTATTTTTTTTCTTAGAAAGAATGAATATGGTATTTTTTAACTAGTCTAAAAAAAAATTCTTAATGTGATTTATAAATGAGTATAGCTGTATTATTACCTGCATATAATGAGGAAAAAACTATTGAAGATATAGTTTTAAAATGTTTAAAGTATGTTGATAAAGTTTTTGTTATTAATGATGGTAGTATTGACAATACAAGTGAATTAGCAAGTCGATCTGGAGCAGAAGTTTTAGATTATAATGTTAATCATGGAAAAGGAAGTGCATTAAGAGCTGGTTTTAGTAAAGCTAAAGATTATGATATTATAATAACTATTGATGCAGATGGTCAACATGATCCTGATGAAATACCAATTATTATAAAACCCATACAAGATGGGGTGGCTGATATTGTAAATGGTAGTAGATATCTTAAAGGTAATGATCGTAACACACCTAAATATAGACGTTTAGGGCAAATAGTTTTAGATACATTAACTAATCTTTCATCTGGTATTAAATTAACAGATACACAAAGTGGATTTAGAGCATTTTCTAATAAAATATTAGATGTATTTAAATTTGAAAAAGATGGTTTTGGTATTGAAAGTGAAATGATTATTGATGCTGCAAATAATAATATTCGAATAACTGAAGTAGAAATAAGTGTTAAGTATGATGTTGATAGTTCAACAGATAATCCAATAACACATGGTTTTAGTGTTTTGATTAAAATATTATCTGATATGGCTAAATATAAAATATATTATTTATATATGGTTATAGGAATTGGTTTAATAAGTTTAGCAGTAGTACTGTATTTATTATTGATGTTATTTGGTATTTTTAATTTATTTGAATTAAATATTGTTCTTGTATTAGGAGTACTTCTTGTATTTATAGGGATGATAATGATGATATTTAAAAAAGGAGGATGAATATATGGATGAATTAGAAGGAAAAGTTATATTTATGGGGGCTGGACCTGGAGATCCAGAATTAATAACAGTAAAAGCTGCAAATGTGCTTAAAAAAGCAGATGTAATTATATATGCTGGATCATTAGTTAATCCTGATGTTTTAAGTATTGCAAAAGACAATGCAAAAATATATGACAGTGCAAATATGGATTTGGATGAAATAATTAAAGTTATTAAAGAAGCTTCATCAGAAAATAAAATTATTGCAAGAGTCCATACTGGTGATCCTGCAATATATGGTGCAATTGCAGAACAAATAAATCAATTAAAAGAATTAAATATTGAATATAATATTATACCTGGAGTTAGTTCATTATTTGGAACTGCAGCAGCTTTAGAATCACAATTAACATTACCTGAAGTATCACAAACAATTATAATAACAAGACCTGAAGGACGAACACCTAAACCTTCAAAAGAAGCTATAAGAAAATTAGCAACTCATAATGCAACAATGTGTATCTTTTTAGGGGTGCATATGATAGAAGATGTAATGGCTGAATTAATGGTGGAATATAATAAAGATACTCCTGCAGCAGTAGTTAAAAAAGCAACATGGCCTGATCAAGAAGTTATTAGGGGAACTATTAGTACAATTGCAGATAAAGTAAAAGAAGCAAATATTACAAAAACAGCAATGATTGTTGTAGGTGATGTTTTAGATCAACAAAGTGGAGAACAATCCAAATTATATGATCCTAAATTTGCCCATATGTATAGAGAGGCAAAAGAAGAATAATAGAAATTATTTTTCTTTTTTTCTTTTATAATTCTTGATTTAAAATATTAAATGTATCATTTAATTTTGACTCAGATATTATTTTATCAATAAATTCTAAATCATTAGACATCCATTTAAGATATCTTAATACTATTTGTTTGTTTAATGTAGATTCTTTTTCTAAATTATTCAATTCATTAATAATATTATTAAATGTTTTATTTTTATTTATATTCTTATTAGAATAGATATTTATTTTTATTTCAATAAATAATTCATTAATTTCTTTAATTACTCTATTAAAATCTAATTTATTATTTGTTGCTTTTAAATATTGATTCATATTAACACTATTTTCAATTAAATTGTTAATAGCAATAGATAGCTCTTGAATATTTTTTAAATTAGTATCAATATCTTTATAATTCTCATTTATTCGATTAATGTTAGTTTCTAGTTCTGAATTAATAATAAACAATTCATGTAAATTTTTATTAATTTTATCTTGATCTTGTTGAATATTACTTGTTAATATTTTACTTGAATAATCTAATTTTTTAATTATTAAATGTGTAATATTTTCTTTCTGGAATATTGGAAATATAAATAATCCTATAATTAATCCTATTAAACTACCAACTACACTAGCTATAAATCTTTGAAATCCACTAATTAAATAATTTTCTTTAGATAACAACATTACCATGGCCATTATAAAAAATACAGTTTTTGATGAATGATTTGGTAAATATGCAAAAAATATTAATAAACAAATTACTGCAAAGATGGGTATTAAAAAACTTAGATTAAAATAATAAAATGTTGTTGATAATAATATTCCAAAGATTAAACCTCCAATATTTCCAAATATACGTAATATTGCTTTATTTATTGTGAAATTAACTTCTTTTTTAACAGTAAATATTCCTGATAATGTAGCTGTCATAGATGTCATTATAAAATCAATAATAATTGTTAATAAAATTGTAGTTACAAGTTGTATTGCATATTTTATATTATGATTTTTTAATGTTGTTGTTTTTCGTATTGTTTTTATAGTAGTTTTATTATCATATGTTTCATGTATCTTTTTTGTTTCATAAAGTGGATTATTAAATACATTATTCATTGATTTAAATATTTTAATATAAGAATATGTTAATTTATATAAGTTTAAATATTCTATTGAACTATTATTTTCTTTTTTTATTTTTTCAGAAATATGATATAATTTTGTTAAATCAATTTGATAATTATTGTATTTTCCTGATTTGATAACTGGTATGATTTGATTAATTAAAGAAACATATTCTTTATTAATTATATTAAATAATTCTTCTTTTGGTTTGTTATTTAAATCTTTTTTAAGATGAACTATATTATAATTACAGATTCTTAATTCTAATGCTATATTTATTAAGTTTTGAGTAAAATTGTCATTAACAGAAAGTAATATATGTGTTATGTTATTAAATTCTTTGATTGGTAAATTATCTTCAAATAATTTAGATAGTAACTCTTTTTTTATTGGATCTTTTTTATAGTATCTATATAATATAATAGGAGTAAATTCGATTAGTATTATGAAAAAAGTCAGTATCATGTATTTTAAAGCCAATATTATAGAACTATTGGTTAAATATGAAAAATTTTGTGTATAAGACAATACAAAAACAATTATTGAAGAAAAACCAATAATGATATATGAATCACCTAATATGTTAGTAAAAATAAAAACAGATAACCATAATATAAGAAATAATATAAAAAGATAACCATTCATTGAACTTAACATAGATGTAAATACAACTAAAGAAAGTAAAATAGATAATAAGACCATTATTTTAAAATTTTTTTTTAATGGAATAGGTTGAGTAAGAATTAGTCCCGTAATAATACTTGAAATAAATGTAACTTCTTTTAAAGCATTCCAATCAAGTATGTTTGTTAAAATAAGTGTAAAAAGTAATATAATGCTAATAATTTTTATATTAGAGAAATTAGGTTTATTTTTAGAAAATAAAGTTGAAGTTATACGTTCATATGCATTTTTTCGTTTTAAAGTATACAACTAAAATAACTCCTAATTTTAAGATAAAGAATAATAAAAATTATTCTAAAAAATAAATAAATAAATAAATAAATGATCTTATTTTCTAAGATCAATAGTATCTACAAGATCAGGACCAGTTGAAATAATAGTTATTGGAACACCAACACTATCTTCAATATCTTGGATATAATCTTTAGCTTCTTTACTTAAATCATCGTATTTATTAACACCAGCACATTCTGGATATAATCTATCAATACAAGTTAAAGCAATTTGAGTTGCACCGTTAATCATACAAGAACGTTTAGCAAATTCTTTATCAAATAATCCTACTCTTCGTCTTCTACCAGTTACAACTCCATATTCTTCAATATGCATTTTTTCTGCTTCTTCTGGAGAAATTTCAGTATCAAATGGACCTTCTCCAACACGAGTAATATATGATTTAAATACAACAATTACTTCATCAACTTTTGTAGGACCTACTCCAACATCAGCTGCAGCAGTACTTGCTGTAGTATCTTTACTTGTTACATATGGATAAGTACCATAGTATAATGATAATCCAAATCCTTGTGATCCTTCAATAAATACATCTTTTCCATTATCAATTGCAGAGTTTATTTCAGATGAAACATCAATTGTATATTCTTCTAATTCTTTGATATCTTTAGCATATTTAATTGTTCTTAAAACTCTGTCAGAATTAGCTGGTCCACATCCACTTCCAGTAGTACCAATTTTTTTTGATAAATATTGAGAAGCTTTATCTTTTTCTTGATGTTCCTTAGTTATTATTGCACATCTAGGATCAATAAATGTTCGACCTTTTAAATCATATTTTTCCAGATATTCTAATTCATGTTCAAGTACTTCTGGATTAACTAAAACTCCTGCTCCTATTAATAATTTTGATTCTTTATTTACAAATCCTGATGGTGTTAATCTGAGCCCATATTTTTCTCCATTGAATTCTACTGAGTGTCCAGCATTTGGACCTACTCCGGCTCTAGCTATAATATCAGGGTTATCATTAGAACAAAGGTAAGTTATACATTTTCCTTTACCTTCATCACCCCATTGTCCCCCGACTAATATGGTACATGTCATCCTATTCATTTTCTCCTTAATTGATATTTTTATTTAAAATTTTTTTGTTTCCTTTATTATATATTAAAAAGATGTAATAAAAATGTTTTGGTTTTATAATTTACAAAAATAATCTAAAAAACTAATTTTTTTTTTTATTAATATGTATAATAATTTAATTACAAACTTTCTAATCTATATAAATAATTATGTTTAATAACCTTAATATATTTTTACAACAATTATATGCTTAAGTTTTATTAATAAAAAGGAGTATAGTATAATTTATATAAATAAAATTATTTATGGAGCTAATAATCAATGTATACTATAGAAACATATACTAAAACCATACCATTAACAGAATATATATCTAAATATGTAAATTCTGAAAAAGTTGGAGGGTACTGTAAAAAATGTCCAAATTATGGGAGAAATTTTGCATGTCCACCACATAATTTTGAATTAGATAATTTCTTTAAAAAATATGATACAATAGATTTAACTTTGAAAAAAATAATACCTAGTGATGAACTAAAAAATAAAGAATATACTAAACAAAAAGAGATAGAAGAAGCTGTTAAAAAAACATTAGGCGTAGAGGAAAATATTTTTAGAAATGAATTATTAAAAAAAGAAAAATTATATAGAGTATCTAAAGTATTAGCACCACCGTGTAATATTTGTGGATCATTTTGTATGGATAAATATGATGAATGTCAACATCCTGAATTAATGAGATATTCTATAGATAGTACTTGTGGAGATACAGGGAAAATATTAAAAGAATTATTTGATTATGGTATAAAATTTATAGTTAATAATGAAATGCCGGAATATCTTACATTATTAGCTGGATTAATGTATCAAAAAGATTCTAAAATATAATTTATTCTTTAAATTCTTTTATAAATTCTTCTATATCTTCATTTATTTTTGTTAATTCATTTGATCCAATATGTCCTCTTTTTGAATTAAATATTATTAATTTAGAGTTTTCTATTAAATCATGCATTGGTATTACTTCAGTATCTGGTGGGAAAAATTGATCTTCTTCAATTCCAATAAGTAATGATTTAGCTTTAATAAATTTTAATAAATTCTTTACATTATAATTATTAGAAGCATTATTACGGTATATCACATCATTTGCATCAGTTATACTTGTTTCTTTTCTCATTTCATCTAATTGTTCATGCATTTCTTCTTTTGAAAGATCAAGATAAGATTTTACAGATACACCAAATGGGTAATTTATTTCATCAGCAATTTCTAGACTTCTTGTTAATGGTTTTGTATATTTTCCATTATTATAATCAGGATCTGATTTAAGAATATGTGTTGATATTTCAGTTAATGCATATGATTGTCCAGCAGACCTATATCCACTAACTAATGATATAATAAAATCCATTTCATCAGGATAAGTTATAGCCCATGTTAATGCTTCAAATCCACCCATTGAATTTCCAATTATACCTTTTAAATGTGTTATATTATATTTTTCTTTAAGAAATTCTCTTTGAAAATTCACCATATCTTTTATAGTATATTCTGGAAAATCAGATTGAAGTTTAGTTGTTGATGGTGATGCAGAATTAGGTGATCCAAGTGTACTTAATGATATTATAAAAAATTTAGATAAATCAATAGGTTTATTTTCACCAATTATTTCTTTTATTCGTTTTACTGATCCTGAATATCCACTTGAACCATGACAGTATACTATCGCATTTTTTATATGATTATTATCATCATATAATGGTGTACCAAATGTTATATATTCAACAGGTAAATCATTTAATACTTTATTATTTTCAAATTTAAATTCTTTTAATATATGCTGTTCTGTTTTTTGAAAATTTATGTCTATCATATTTTTTCACTCTTTTATAATTTAATTATTTAATAATAAACTTTAAATTATATAATTTTTTTGTTTACTGAATCAATTTTTGCATTTAATGTTCTATTATCTTTATCTCTTCTATCATCTACTTTTATTACTGTATAAACTCGTTTTGTTCCAACTTCAAATACAGCTTCTTGAGCTTTTGCAATAGCAGCATATAATTCAGTTAAATTTTTTGCTTCAATATGGGTTCCCATTCCAGTTAATTGATAATTTAATCCTGAATCTTTTATTGATTGAACTGCTTTTGTCACATAGTTTTTTAATTCAGTATCTTCAATTCCTACAGGTAATATGGCAAAATCTGCTGTTATCATAGTAGTATCTCCTTTTTTTTTATTTTAAAAATTTTATTGATGTACTTTTAGGATCATTAGCTAACATAATAGCACTTACAACTGCTATTCCATCAAAATCATATTCATTCATAACTTCTTTATAATTTGATTCTTTTATTCCACCAATAGCAACTTTAGCAATGTCTATCTTATTAAATATTTTTTTAAGTTCATTATGATTAACAAGTTCTACATCATCTTTAGTATTTGTTTTATACATTGATCCTATACCTATATAATCTGCATCATTATTAACAGCTGTTTCACAATCAATTAAATTATCTGCAGATATACCAATAATTTTATCTTCACCTAATATTTTTCTAGCAACATCACATGGCATATCATCTTGTCCTAAATGAACTCCTTCAGCATCAACAGCTTGAGCAATATCTAATCTATCATTAATAATTAATGGTACATTATATTTATTTGTAATTTTTTTAACTTTTAAAGCTAATTTATAAAATTCTAAAGTTGATAATTCTTTTTCTCTTAATTGAACTAATGTTACACCACCTTTAATAGATTCTTCTATTACTTCTAAAAATTTATCCATGTTCATATCAAATCTATTAGTAACTAAATATAAACTATAATCAATATTTTTGGTCATTGATATTCCTTCTTTATTCTATTAAATATAATTTACCATATTTTTGAATAGTATCTTCATTTATTTTATATAATTCATCAATTAGATAAGTTCTAAATGAACCTGTACCTTCTTTATTATCAGAAATAGTTTTAAATGCAAGTTCTCCCGCAATTGCCATAGATAATGAACCAATTATGGCAGCATTTAATGGAGTTGTTACAGCCATAAATGATCCTATAACTGCAGTTAGCATACATCCTGATCCTGTTATTTTGGTCATTATTTCATTACCATTATCGATAGCATAACTATGTTTACCATCAGATATTATGTCAATTTTTCCACTAACAGCAATTACTGTATTTAATTTATAAGCAATATTTTTAACAAGTTGTCCTTTTTCTTTGATATTTTCTTTTGTTATAATATCATTAGTTGCAACATCAACTCCTTTTGCCATGGTACATTCATCTACTATATTAAATAATTTCCCAATAGCTTTGATTTCAGACATATTACCCCTAATAATTGAAACATTAGATTCTTCTATTATTTTTTTAGTAATTTCATTTCGTAATTTAGTAACACCAACAGCAACAGGATCAAGTATTACAGGAGTTTCTACTTTTTTGGCATGTGTAGCAGCTTTCATTATTGCTAATTGATCATGTTCAAAAATAGTTCCAATATTAATAACAAGAGATCCTGCAATATCAACAAATTCTGTTACTTCTTCTTTTTCATTAGCCATAGCTGGTGATCCACCAATAGCTAATACACTATTAGCACAATCATTTACAGTTACAAAGTTAGTAATACAATGAGTTAATGGGCATTTTTTTCTTAATGTATCAATTAATTTACTAGTTTCATTTAATTTTTTATTATCTATTTGATTCATATTATTATTTTTTCCTTTATATGATCAGTTTTTTGATCTTTTCTTTATTATTTATTAATTATATAATTTATACTAAAAAAATTTTGTGATTTAATTTAATGAAATTATTACTAAGTCAATAATCTATTGTTTTCTAGACTTTGTAGAAATATTTATTTTTCATTAAATTTGTAAATCTATAAATTATGTAATGGAAATTTCTTTTGGTTTCATAAATATATATTGAACTTTCTATTTTTTTAATACTTATTTTGCAATATTTTTTAATAAAATTGTAGGATTAATATAAAGCTAATATTTAAATAATACAATTAATAAATTATTATTTAATTATATAATAATTTTTTTTAATAGTTTTAATTAATTTGGAAATTATTTTATAATTTAATTTTATATTTAAATTAATTTGGAGGTACATTATAAGATAAATTATGTTTAATATTAAAAAAATAATAATATTTTTAGTATTAGTTTTATTATCTTGTTCTGTTGTTTGTGCAACAACAATTAATAATAATACTAATATACAGTCTCAAAATAAACATTATGAAACAGTAAATAATAATACATCTGATAATATAGAAATAGTTTCAAATGTTGATTTAAACACTGCTAATAATCAACTATTTGATAATAATAAAAATTATAATTCTAATAAAGTTCAATTAAAAAAAAATACGAATACTATTCAAAATATATATAATTCTAATAAAATTCAAATAGAACCCTTAAATTCCCAAAATAATAATAGTTTACAACAGTATGATGAAGAAATTATTTATATTAAAAACTCTTCAACAGATTATATCAAAATTTTTTCTAATAACCATTCTTCAAATGATAATAACATTCTAATTAATAATGATTTTAATAAAAAAAATAATATCTCATCAAATAAAATTATTAATACTGATTTCAGTATTTATATAACAAATAATAGTGATATTAATCAATATAATGTTGATTTTAATAAAGATTCTAAAGTCAAAATTTATTATACAATTGATGGAACAACACCCACAATAAATAGTTCTTTTTATAATGAGTCATTACAAATATCAAAAAATGCTGTTTTATCTTTTATTTCTGTTAAAGATGGTGTTAGTAGCCAAGTTTATTCTTATCAAACAAGAAGTGTAACTCCTTTGGTCACTATTACTAATGTAAGTGAAGTTCAATATAATAGACAAAATATAACAATGCAATCTAATGTACCTGGAACAATATATTATACAATTGATGGAACAAATCCTACTATAGCTAGTAGAATTTATACTACAGGACAAATAATAGAAATAAGCATTAAAACACAACTAAAAGCTATAGTAAAAGATTCTACAGGTAAAATATCAACTATTACTTTTTATCAACCACCACAAGAAATAACTGCACCATTTACAATAATAAAAGCAATAACTTCATTAACTGATAATAATAGACAACAAGTACAATTTAAAACAAACAAAGCTAGTTCAACAATATATTTTACTACTGATGGAACAAATCCTAAAACAAGTACAACAGTACAAAATACTACTTCTGAACAAATTATAACTATAGCACGAACCACACAATTAAAATATTATACAAAAAATAATATTGGAGGATTTAAATCAGAAATTTATACTTATTTACCCCCACAAAATCACACAGCTAGTCCTCAAATAACTATTTATAATACAACTAAATTATTCAATAATAATATTGAAAAAATAATGATACAATCAAATATACCTGGAACAATATATTACACAACTACTGGGGAAATAGCAACAATACAACACATGAAATATACTAATGAAATGTCTATACATAAAAATACATTATTAAATCTTTTAGTAGTGGATAATAGTAATCAAACATTCCGATATCAATATAAATACAATACACCAGTAGAAAGAATAATAAACATTAATTATACTATTGCAATACCAACCTATGTAAATATTACATTACCACAAGTTGCATACTATTCACCATCAAATAGTATTTATAATAATTTCATTGTAAAAACAGGAACAAATGGAATAGTAAAAATGCCATGTGCTAGAGTAATACAAATAACAATCCAAAACAAAGAATTCAATTTTTATCATAAATATAATATTAATAATGGATATGATTTATCAACAAATGCATATTTTGTACCATTAAATACACCATCTAATACACCAACTACATGTACACCTACAACAGTTATTACAAAAAATGGAATATTAATATATGCAACATCAGATGAAATACTAATAAAATATTATAATATAGCTAAAAAAGATCTAAATCAATTCACAATAAACTATCAAACAACATTCAAACAAGTTAATAATGGAATGAATCTTTTTGAAGATACAACATACAATTTAAATGATCAAGATACTGCAACAGTATCATTTAGTGGAATATTAGGTCTTGATGATGGGGGAGTAAGATATCAATTAAAAAATCAATACAATTATAGGTATAATGACTGGAAAACAGTATCACTTCAACAATTATGTAATGGAAACACACCACAAATAAAATACACCAGACTAAATATTCCAATTAACATAACAGATATAAATAGCATAAGTAAACTAGGTGATTGTATAACAACAACAGCAACAACTAATCAAAACACCATAACACAAGATGAAACCATAACTTATTCTGGATTAATAGAACCAGAAGTAGGATTTGAAGCAATACAAACTTTTGCTATAACAACTAAAAAAATAACCACACAAATAATACAAACATACATAAACAAAAATAATCAATATACTAATGGAGCACCTAAAGCAAGATATGGGACATTCATGACAGCACTAACAACTATATGGTTAAATGATAAATATGCTGATGAAGAAAAAAATAATTACACCATAATTTGGGATCGGACAACTGACACAACAGCTGCATGTGGATCACATATCATAGGAGGCTATGTAACATGTCCTGATACAACAATGGGAATGAAACTATATAGTACCAATATTACACAAATTAAAAACTTCAGATTCATAACATCCATTATGTTATCACAAATAGAAAAAGTAGCACTAAATTTCATACGACAAACAACACAATCAACAATAGCAACATTATTTGCAGGAATATTAAATCAAGAACGATTCAGCACAATACAAACAGGAAAATACCTAACAATACAATTAGACAATGATACAATAAACAATCCTAAAATAAAAATAAATATGGAAACAGGACAAGTAACAGACACCATAACACAATACAATAACCAATACCACGGAGCAATATCCAACACAATCACAGATTGCTTCCACTCATCATTAACAGACTTCTTAATCTCAGGACTACTAAACACAATACAAAAATCAATACTAGCAAAAAGCCTAATAAACGAAGCAAACTACATAACACAACACCCAGGAACAACACTTGAAATGTGTTTTTTATCTCGGAAAGTAATAAAAGGGGCATTAAAAGCTATAAATTTTGTTGTAGTAGGGACAAGTGTTGGTTTAATTGATTGTTTAGACATGTCTGTAGGACTTATGATAGTTGAAGGTGAATTAGTATTATTTGTTAAGGATAATTATATACCTGAAAACACATGGCAATATATCTCTTATCATCATTCACTTTATGATCATAAATCATTTCATTTTATAAATACTAATACCCATATGACCGACCATATAGAAGTACCTTATGATGAAAATACCCATACATATGACCGAACTAAAGCAATATATATATAGATGCAAAAACAGGAAAAAGAACTATGACTGAAGCAGAAACATATAACTACTTTTAAAAGGATGTGAAAAATCATGTTAGATCCTATTAAAAAAAAATTATATACTGAAACAGGACAAATTATCTTTGTTTTATATAATTTGACATTTATTATATTTTTGTTTTTGTTTAGAAAAAATATATTAGAATTTATAAAAACATCTGTATTTGCATTATTAGTAGTTTTAATTATATTTATATTAACTGTTGATATATCCTTTGAATTTAGATTTAATAGAACTCATTTATATGAAAAAAAAAGATTCCGACAATTAAACAATATATTAGCAATATTTAATATTATTCTAACTCTATTCGTAATATCATTAGGAGATTAATAAATGATAAAAATTCATAAACCATATGTAAAATATACAAGATAACAAAAAACAAAATATAGTATATGAAATCAAAAAATTAGGATAAAAAACATACCAATACTTCTAAAAAAAAGGAGGTAAAAATATTATACTAACTAAAATTGAAAAATGCTATGAAAAAGCTTGTAGGATGATATACCGATTTTGTAAGAATATACTAACTAAAATTAAAGGAAAAATATGGAATAATAATGGTATGATAATATTTTCTATACTTAGATTCTTCATAATTACTTCAATATTAGTTCTTATAAAAATCATATAATAGCTGAGAGTATGATGAAGTTTATTCTTATTGGAGATCTATGGATAACAGTTTTAATAGTAAAACAAAAAGATTTTCAAGTGGTTCTAGATAAAAAAACACAGAAATTAATGTT
>JAUNXU010000033.1 GCA_030539615.1 Methanobacteriaceae archaeon
TTTCAAAAAAATTATAAAATATTTAAAAATGGATGAATTTGAGGTATTACAGATACTGAATAATATTTACCAATACACTCAGAATAATTAAATAAATTATTTATTTGACCATTCCATTTTGAAATTGGACTTACTGGTTGAATAATTATTTCAATATCCTCAAAAGATATTTGTTTTTTCATTATAATCATTATTTCTTCTAATGAACTAATCTTTGTTTCTGGTAAAA
The DNA here is from genome assembly GCA_030539615.1 of Methanobacteriaceae archaeon. GTDB lineage: Archaea > Methanobacteriota > Methanobacteria > Methanobacteriales > Methanobacteriaceae > Methanosphaera. The sequence goes on from JAUNXU010000033.1 coordinate 230, forward strand.
CTACAAGTTTAACATAAACTTCTATTTTTGATTCAATTAATAACTTTAAAGTATCTAACTCATTCTGAAATATTTTTTCCCAATCCGATTTTTTATTAAAATGTTCTGGTAATTTAATATCTAACGAAACAATATCAATATAATCCAATAAATCTTTCATATTTTTAGGTAAAGTTCCATTTGTTTCAAGCATTACTTTATAATTACTATTTAATTTAAGAAAACTTATTATATACTCAGAAGATAATAATGGTTCCCCACCCGTAAATACTATTGAATGTAAATCAGATGTTTTAAGTTCTTCTATTTTTTCACTTAATTCTTCTACTGTATAATTTGTTCCTTGATCAGGATTTTTACTTGTTAGTGTATCACAGTAATTACAATTTATATTACATCCTGCAAATCGTATAAATATCTGTCTTTTACCTATGTAAATTCCTTCTCCTTGAATACTCGAAAATATTTCAGTTATATTTGACATAATACTATTTCCTTTTTTAAAAATATTTTTTATATGCTGCACCTTGTCCTATTCCTTCATTAACTTGAATTTCTATATATTTAAGATTATCATATTCTAATAGTTCATCCATTATTTTTTCAGTAATATACACTGCAATTGATTCAGCATTAGTAGATTTTATTGGTAAAATAACTATATCTTCTTGTGGTACTAAATATTCTTTTTTATCTTGTGTTTTAAAATGAAATATTTCATTATTTTCCTCTATTACTTCTATTTCTGGATGATTGTAAGGTATTATTAACCTATGATCAAGTGATTTACATATTTTTCGTGCTATCTCTTTTATTATTTTGAAATCTATTACAAACCCATATTCACCTGTTGATTCTCCTTCTATTTCTAAATCTAATATATAAGAATGTCCATGTATTTTTCCACAAGCATCATGACCTATTATCATGTGTGCTGAAGAAAATCGTAAATTTGTATGAATTCCATCTAGGATTATTTTCATTAATTATACCTCTTTTATATTTAAAAAACTCTTGTTTTAGTTATATCTTGTTCTATAGTTTCTATTTCTTCAATATAATTTTTTGCAATTTCTTCTTTTATTTTATTAATTTCTATTTTTGTTAAATTATTGTCTTCTAATGCTGATGTTTTTACATCATCAGGTGTTCCTTGTTTTGTTATATTTAAAGCAAAATGAATTTTTATTGAACTTATAGATGCTGTTGCTATTGATACTGATAATTTTCCATGACCTATAAATATATCATCCCCTTTCCTTTTTGTAGATATATTATATTTTCTTAGTATATCCTGCGTTATCATTACTAAAATTCTTTGTCTTAAATAAGCTATCTTTATATTTCCAGGTTGTATATCAAAGTGTTCTACTATGAAATGTAACATTTGATTCCCTTTAATATCCAATCCTATATCTTCATAATCTATTAAATTATCATTATGAATATTCATTGGTCCAGTCCATGCTACTATTGTTGAATCTTTTATATTAAATTCTTGAAATGCCCATGAAGGTTCTATTTGACTTCCATCATATTCTTGTCCATTGTTTCCTGTTACATATTGCATTGTTTTATTGATACTCCTCTTATATTTTTTTAATATAAAATATTATATTCTTTATTGCATAAATTTATTTAGTATATGAACATTAGACCAAGATATTTTATAGAAACTAAAGACGGATTATTTTTTGCAGTAAACAGTTATCACCATACTCCCGAACATATTATTTCTTTTTTAAGATATATTCCATGTAATAAGGGCAATAGAACCATTAATAATCAATTATATTGTAAAGTTAACAGTACAGAAGCTTATAAATATTTAATAAAAAAATATCCTAACTACTTATTTGAAGGTAACATTAAAGGTAAAAAAAGTATGGGAGTTCCAATAGAATACATTAAAAAGGTTTATAATCCCATTGAAATATTAAAAAATATTCTTAATGAAGAAAATTCAAATAATTTACATGAAAAAATTAAATTATTAGCTAAGTGTTTTCATGATAAAGTAGGCATTGATTATGACCATATGGGTATTACAGGTTCTTGTATTTTAGGTTTAGATACTCCTGAATCTGATATTGATTTTATTATTTTTGGTTTAGATAATCATAAATGTGCTAGAGAATTTTTTGGAAGAGTAAAAAATGATCCAAATTATATTCTTAATTCTGTTAGTGATGATTATTGGCTTAAAGTATATAATAAACGTATTTTTGATGATATTCTAAGTTTTGATGAATTTAAATGGTATGAAAATCGTAAAAATAACAGAGGTTTAATTAAAGGTACGTTATTTGATATTTTATCTACCATGAATTATGAAGAAATTAATCAAGATCTTTCTAATTTAAGTTCAGTTCCTGTAGAAAAAATTATTATTAAATGTCAAATTAAAGATGATAGCCAATCTTATGATACTCCATCTATATATCTGATTGAGAATGTTGAAATTTTAGAAGGAACCAATGCAAATATTGAAAGAATAATTTGTTATACTCATACTTATGCAGGAGAAGTAAAAAATAATGAATGGGTAATTGCATCTGGTGTACTTGAAAAAGTATATGATAAACAAGGAAAATTAGTTGAACACACACTCATCATAGGAACTACTCGCGAAGCAAAAAATGAATATATAAAATTAGAAAAAATAAAATTATAGAGTTTCATTAACTCTATCAATATCAAATTTAGCAGTACTAGCAACAGTCATAACAGCCATTACTCCTGCTTGAACAGGATCAGTTACAATAAGATCAACATGATCTCGAACAGACCCAATCATATTAAGACTAATTACTTTAACACCATGTTTTTCCCTAATTTCTTCAATTGAATCAACAACCCTACCACCCATCAAAGAACCAGCAAGAACCAAAACACCTACACGTGGTAAACATCCCACAGCTGCAACAGCATCAGCAAGATCATCTTCACCGGCAAGAGGTATAGTATCAACACTAATTCTTTCACCACGAATATTATGTCTATCTGCTTCAATAATTGCACCCATTGCTACTTGTGATACTTGTGCTCCACCACCAATAATAATTATTCTTTTACCATAAATATCATCCATAACTGGGAAAGTTTTTACTTCAAAAACTTCTGGAAAAGTTTTAACTTCTTCTACTATATCCTCTAAATCTTCCACCCCTTCTAGTTCAAGATAAGTTGAAGCATATTCTTTAGTTTCCATAAATAAGTGAGTATAAGTAATATTAACCCCTGATTTTGATATTTTTTCTGTTACTTTTCTTAATACACCTGGTTTATCTAAAGCTTTTATATTAATTGCATATGCCACTAATAGCATCTCCCTATTTTTTTTAATTTGTTAATCATGAAAATTTTGTGAAAATAATTAAAGTTATTCAATAGTTTAATATCTAATCCCCACAATATTAAAATTTTTTCCATAAAAAAAATTTAAAATCAAAAAAAGCAATTAACTACAAATATTAAAATCTTTAAAAAAAAGTTGGAAGATGAAAAGAACATAATTAATATGTTCTATTATTTTATTAGACTTTTACTATTAATGTACTATTAATTCTTGTTTCAGTAGTTTTTCTTCCACCATTATACATTATTGTAACATTGTGTGTTCCTATACTGTATGTGTTATTTGTTACTGTGTATATAAATTGTCCATTACCATCAATTGTTAAATTATTTATTAATGTTTTACCATCAATTTTAATTCCAACTTTTCCACCTGATGCAGGTACTTTTGTTTCATTATTTATTATTTGTGCTGTTATATTAAATGATTGATTTTGTGTTGCTGTAACTGGTGTTGTTGTAATATTTGTTGGTGCTCTTTCTACAACCAATGTACTATTTTTTTCTGCTGTATATGTATAATACTCTATATATTTAGCGGTTATAGTATAATTTTTAGCATAATAGTCTGATCCTATATAATTCATTGCAACACCATTTCTTACAGGTACTCTAACCATTTCACCAGGTGTATCTTCACTCATCATTGTTTTACCATTTATTTTAAAAATTACTTCACCAGTATTTAATTTATTTCCTTGATTATCTGTAAGATTTACTACAAGTAAATAATATGTTTCTGTATATGATAATTGCGGTTCTATTGTAAATATCATTGTTGCATTTTGTTTTAATACATTTAATACTGTACTAATTTTTGTTTCTTCTGTATTCTTCCCACCATTATAAAAAATTTCTAATTTATTTGTACCCACAGGACAATAAACATTAATCAATAAAGAAGAATTAAATTGTCCATTAGAATCTATTGTTAAATTATTTGCTATTGTAAATCCATTGATTTTAACTGTTACTTTTCCACCAATTGCTGGTAATTGTGTTAATGCATTTGTTATTGTTGCAGATACATTAATAAATTGTTCACCCACTTCTATTGTAACTGGATTTGTTGTAATATTTGTTGGTGATCTAATAATAGTTAATATACTATTATTTTCTGTTCTTTCATAGTTAACATCTGAAAATACTGCTGTTAATTTATAATCTTTAGCAGTTGCATTTAAAGATATTGTATAATTAAGTGTTGCTGTCCCATTTATCACATGACATATAATTGATGTTCCATTATCATATTTTAATGTATTATCATTTAATTTAAATACCATTACTCCTGAATTTAATGGAGTACCATTTATATCAGTTACATTTGCTTTTAATTGTATGTTTGTTCCAGGATAGTTAGAAACTTGTTCTACAGATACTGTTGCATTTGATTTTTCAACAACACTTTCACCTATTTGTGTTGATAAATCATCAGATACTATTTTTTCTGTGGTTGTTACATTTTGTTTTTCTTGTTTTTGAGTAACTTCACTATTTTTATTAGTTATATTAGATTTTATTACATTATTTACATTATTTTCTTTAAGATTTGAATCAACTGTTGTTGATGTTGTATTTTGTATTGTATTTACAGTACATGTATCAGTAGTATTAGCATCTACATTAATTGCTGTCACACTTGTTATTCCAACAACTAAAATTAATAGCATCCCCACTAATAAACATAAATTTATTTTTTTATTTAACATAACTTTCTCCGTTTAATTAATAAATTAATGACTTAAATAATATTATTTTTTAAAAGAAATTTTTTACTTTCAAATTTTTTGATTTTAAAATTATTATTAAAATATATCTTTATAAATCGGGTTTTCAATCCATTTATATTTTAAAGTCATATTTTATTTATTTATACATCCTCCTATAATTGTAATTTTAGATATGAAATTTATTGAACTTAAACTTTATATCAATTATTATATTAAATTTCCAATATATTTCAAACTATTCGTATTTCTTAATAACAGATTCCAAGTTAACAATTTATAAATTTAATCAAGATTATTAACATATTCTCTTTATCGAAATCTATATTATATACAATTTTTAACTTGAGAATAATTAAAATAAAGAAAAAACAGAACTCAACACCTCAAAAAATAGTAAAAATCCAATATCATATATAGTTATATTATTTTAGAAATGTCCAAAAAAAGTCATTTTTTTAGAAAATTTTATTTTTCAATTGTTAAATAAAAGCTTTTCTTAGTCTTTTCATTTAACAATTCGGGTTTTTGCCGTACCCTCTTTAGATTGTAAAAAATTAGTAAAAATAGTGTATTGTAAATTAGTATTTAAAATATAATTAACTTCTAAAAATTAAAAAGTTAATTATCCCTTATTTTTGATTAAATTTTTATATAATTTATTTAATTAATGTTTTAAAGTATAGTCATCTTTTTAGTGATTTTTATTAAACATATTTTTCAATGATCCAAATATGCTATTTGATTTTAGATTTTTTGGTCGTTTATCTTTTGGTAATCGTATTTCATATCCACATCTAGGACATGGAGTATTTGCCCCACCACAGCCACAACAACAATTACATGGTTTTATCGTTTTTTCATCAAACTTAAAACCACACATATTACATTGTATCATAAACAGTTTTCCTCCGTTTTATATTGGTTTTATCTTTTCTCTTTTTGAAATTAATTTAAATAAATGAAAATTGGTTTGTAAATTTTAATTTCTACTGAAAAAATTTATTCTTTTTTGTTTTTTCTTACATTTTTTATTCCTCTTATCATCTAAATCACCTCCTTTATTGAATTTAATAAGAAAATTGTTAAAGGATTTTATTTTATCCAAATCCTAATAACATTCCTCCTTGATAAACTACAAATGAAACTATCCATGATATGCCTATACAGAGTCCTGCTGATACAAACATCCATTTCCATGAATTTGATTCTTGTTTTATTGCTGATAATGTTGCAAAACATGGTACATATAACAATGTGAAAATCATAAATGATAATGCTGATAATGGCGTATATAATGTTGGTAATACTGTTTGTAATCCTGTATCTGCATCCACACCAAATAATGATCCAAATGTTGCTAGTACTAATTCTTTTGCCATTAATCCAAATAACAATGCTACTGATGATTGCCAATCCCCAAATCCTAATGGTGCAAAAATTGGTGCTATAAAATTTCCAATTATTCCTATTAAACTTGATTCTGATGCTTCTTCTACACCTAATGGTAAGTTACTTAATAACCATACAAGAAGAGATGTTGCTAATATTATTGTTCCAGCTTTTTTTAAAAATACTGCTCCTCTTTCCCACATGTGAAGTAATGATGTTTTCACTGTTGGTAACCTATATGGTGGTAATTCCATTATAAATGGTGCTGTTTCTCCTTTAAATGTTGTTCGTTTTAGTACTATAGATACTATTATTGCTACTAACATTCCTAGTAAATATAATCCAAATGTTACTGTTCCTTGATTTTCTTGGAAAAATACTGCTGTAAATAATGCATATATTGGAATTCTTGCACTACAAGATATGAATGGTAATGCTAACATTGTTGTTAATCTATCACTTTCATTAGCTAGTGTTCTTGTTGCCATTATTCCAGGTACATCACATCCAAATCCTAATATCATAGGTATAAATGCTTTTCCAGATAATCCCATAACTTCATGCATAAATCGGTCAACTACAAATGCAGCTCTTGCTAAATATCCACAATCTTCTATTATTGATAATAATAAGAACAATATGAAAATTATTGGTAAAAATGTAATTACTCCACCTACTCCACCAATTACTCCATTTAGTACTAATGAAGAAATCCATCCCTCAGGTAATAATGGAGTTAAATATTCAACAAGCATTCCAAATCCAGTATCTATTAAATCTTGTAATGGAGTTCCTATTGTAAATGTTAGTTGAAATAACAACCATACAACAAATAAAAAGATTGGTATTCCTAACCATTTATTTGTTACTATGTCATCAATTCTATCTGTTTTTTCTTTTTGTGTTAAAGGTGGTTTTTTTACTGCTTTTTTAATTAATCCATCTATCATTGCATATCTTGCGTCAATAAATGCATCTTCTAGTGTATCATCCAATACATCTTCTAAATGTTCTTGTATTTCTTTTAATTTATTTAAATTTTTAGCATCAGGTGATTCTTCTACAATTTTAGTTATTTCTTTATCTCCTTCAAGTAATTTTATTACTATCCAGGATGGAATTGCTTCTTGCCATTTAACATTGGTAAACTCTTTTTTTAAGTCTGTCATATGTTCATCTATTTCTAGACCATATGATAGATTTTTTGCAACATTTCGCGGATTTTTTGTTGAGTTTATAGCTGTATCTATTAATTCATCAATTCCTTCCCCACTTCTTGCATCTATTACTTTTACTGGTATTCCTAGTCTTTTTTCAAGTTCTTTTACATTTATTTTTAGACCTTTTTCTTCAGCATATTTCATCATATTTAATGCTAGTACTACATTTGCTCCTGTTTCTAAGATTTGCATTGTTAAATATAGATTTCTTTGTATGTTTTCTGCATCTAGTACATTTATTATTACATCAGAATTTTCATTTAAAATTGCATCTCTTGATACTACTTCTTCTATAGAATATGCTGTTATACTGTAGTTTCCAGGTAAATCTGTTATTTCACATTCACATTCTTTGTGTTTAAATGATCCTGTTTTTTGTTCTACTGTTTTTCCAGGCCAGTTTCCTACGTGTTGATTTAATCCAGTTAAATGGTTAAATATAGTACTTTTACCCACATTTGGATTTCCGGCCAGTAAAATATTTATTTTATTCATTAAATTCTCCTTTATTTATTTTATAAATATTAATAATTTAGGTTCGCCTAAATTTATATTTTTATGATAACCAATTCTAGTTTTATAATAATTAAAAAAATATAATCATTAAATAATGACAAAATAATTTAAATTAATAAGTAATTAAATTATTAATCCTCAATCATTATCAAATGAAAAAAATAGGATTCCAAAGAATATAAGAATTAATATTAAATTTAATTATAATTATTTAGAATTTGTTTCAAGTTCTATGAGTTCTGCTTCTTCTTTTCTTAATGCTAAATTAAATCCTTGTATTTTAACTTCTATTGGATAGCCTAATGGTGCTCGTCTTTCAACTTTAATTTTGGTTCCATTAACAAGACCTAATTCACGAAGATGTCTTTTAACTTCACCAGACCCATGATATTTACGAACTATCCCAATGTCTCCAGGATTTAAATCGTTCACTGTTAATGTTTTCATTGCTGTATCTCCTTATATTATAAAAATTGCGTTCGTCTGTATTATAACTTAAAAAATTGATTACTATTAAAAAAATAATATATTAAATCAAGTTTAAGTAAATAATACTTAGGATAAACTAATTTATAAAAATTAATTTTAGGTTAACCTAAGTTAGGTATACCTAAGTTGTTAATCATATATAAATGTTTGGTATAATAAAATTTTAAAAATCAATATTCTAAAAAAAAGTAAGAATAAGGATAAAAAATTAAAATCCTTATAAAACTATTTTGATTGTTCTAATTGCATTTTAGCTTTTTGATACATTGCTAAAAAGTTATCGTTATCATAAACTGGTGTAACATCTAACCCTAAAGCTCTGTGATCTTCGATCCAATCTTCTGTAAGAACTGGAACTTCTAACTTAACTTCTTCATCTGAAGTATTAACTACAATTAAATTTCTAAAAGGCACCCTAAGTTCAACTATATAACCAGCTAAACTTATCATATGATGCGGTCTTAATACTACTTTCATTTAATCACCTTAACTATTCGATATTTCAACATACTTCTTACATTATTGTTATAAAAGCTGCGAGTATTCCTACAAGTGCAACACCAGTTGTTGCAACTACTGTCGGATAAAATTCACGATTAGTAAATAATGGTGAAAATGCACTTACAGCTGCCCCAGCCATAGATATTATAATTGAACATACAATAGGCCCTAATAAATCTATGGATAAACTAGGTGGTAAACCTAAGTATAATGTTGAAAATATTGAAGAACCTACGAATAATAGGAATGAATGAGCAATAAAGTAAACTCCTCTTGATTTTGCCATATATTCAAGAATTGGTCCATCAATAACATCTGATTTTCCTTTAAGATAAGAAAATGGATATTCATTAAGTACAACTAAGAAACCTACAAAGAAAGCAATTGCTCCAATGATTCCTGGAACACTTAATAAAAATGGTCCAGTAGCTCTTTGAACTAATACAATATTTTGTAATTTCATACTACCAGCCATAATAACTGGAATAAACATTGCAAGATATAATGGTAAAGAACCAAAAGTTACTAATCTTAATGATCTGTTTGCACTTATCTGTTCTAAGAATGATTTTTTAGCATCAAGATGCACTCCACCTTTTGCATGATCTGGAAATGGCATTGTTTTAGACAGTATAGATTGTGAAGAAGAACTCATGAATAAATACATTACTTCTTCTACTTTTAATAATCCCACAATAGCCACTACACTAGCAAATGCTCCAAAACCATATACGTATGGCATTAAAGTAATAAATAATACTGCTACTACAATTAAAGTTATTAATGGTAATGCATTATACATTCTAGGCATTGTTGCATTTGGTGTTACTGATTCTTTAAGGAAAAACTTTGTTGTTGCAAATATTCCAGGACTGGATACTGGAGGTCCAATACGTTGTTGAATTCTAGCTTGAACATACTTACGTTGAATACCTGGTAACCAAAGCCCTACAATAACAGCTATTATAAATGTAGCTATAATTGCTCCGATATACATTAAATTCATTTTATTTAATCTCCCTTTCACTCTATAATCTGATTACTTGAATAGCCCTATCGGTACATGTAAAACAAGGATCACATGATACTATACATAATTGAGCATCCTGTATTGGATGACCTATACAAGATTCTTGCATTGCACCAATATTTGACATAGAAGGTGTTCTTATGATAACATGTCTCATACGTCCATTTTCAACACCATAGGAATGGTAACATCTACCTCTTGGTACTTCAATATAACTTTTATATACTGGTGAATCCACCATTTCCCAATCCCTATTTACTACTGGACCTTCAGGTACATCTTTTAATACTTGTCTTATAATTTTTATTGCTTCAAAGATTTCTAATGCCCTTACAACAATATTTGCTTTTACATCACAGGTATCCTGTGTTATAACATCAAATTCAAAAGGTTCATATTCAGGCATTTCTCTTCTTAAATCAAATTCATAACCTGTTGCTCTGAGTGTTGGTCCAGTTACTTCTCGTTTTAATGCTTCTTTTTGTGATAATTGTCCAGTACCAGTTATACGTGACATTACCATTGGATCTCTTACAAATCTATTTACAAAGTCTCCCACTTTATCTTCTAAATAATCCATTGTTTCTAGAATTTTTTGTGTTCTCATTGCATCAAGATCTGCACGAGGTCTTATACCTCCAAGTACAGAAGCACCATATTGTACTCTGTTTCCACCCATCATTCTTAAAAGATCCATTACAGATTCTCTTATGTAAAATATTCTCATTGAAAAGGTTTCATGAGATAATACTTCTGATCCGTGAGCTAAGTATAACATGTGACTGTGTAATCTTTCTAGTTCTTCCATTAGAACTCTTATATAAATAGCTCTTTCTGGAACTTCTATTCCAATTGCACCTTCTCCTGCTCGGCATGAATTCCAGATGTGTGCATTTGAACAGATTCCACATACTTTTTCTGTTAAAGCATTTCCTTTTTCTACTGGTAATCCTTCCATTATTCTTTCTATTCCTCTGTGGTTGATTCCCACGTGTATCTCTGCATCTTTAACTATTTCATCTTCAACAAATAGCCTAACCCTATAAGGTTCTAGAGCTGCAGGATGCACGGTTCCCATATCAACTTCAGTTTCGAAAACTTGTCTTTCTTTTGGACTACAAGTTTTTAATCCATCTTCATATGTAACCATATAAATACTCCTTTTATTTTTATTTTATTATTCATCTTTTAACTATAATCCAGTTTAATTTAGTCTTTTCCTAATAGTATAGGTAATACTGCTACTACTCCTGAAACTATATCTTCTGGTCTTACAGCGCATCCTGGTATTTTTGCATCAACTGGAATAACTTTGTCTACAGGTCCAGCTATTTCTTCTGATTCAATTTCTCCATGAATATTATCATATACTCCACCCATTAGTGCACAAGATCCTGCTGCTACAACCATTTTAGGGTTTGGTATTGATTCATATATTTTTATAAGAGGTTCTTTGTTTCTGTATGTTACAGGTCCTGTTACCACTAAAATATCTGCTTCTCTAGGATTCCAAGTTAAGAATACTTTATACTGTTCAATATCAAATTTTGGTGATAAAACGGAGTTAACTATTTCTATGTCACATCCATTACATCCACCAGTATATACTAACATCACATGGACTGCTCGACTTCGTGTGTATGATTTAAAACCCATATTATCCCTCTGATTTATCTAATTGTTCTTCTGTCTTTTGTATTATTGCATTATCAGATAAGAATTGTGCGATATATTTTATTTTGTCTTCAGATATTTTACTTGGATGTTGTATTAACCGTTCAATATCTTTATCACATTTATCCCCTACATCATTTGGATGTATTGTTCCTGGAACACCAAATAATGCATATACTGGACAGAAATCATGACAATAATAACAATTTACACATTTCATTTCATCAATCTTAGGTACAGCAGACTTAACTAGACCTTCAATTATTTCTTCTGGTTCTACAGGAACCATTGAAATTGCTTGAGTAGGACATACATTACTACATCCACCACAACCAATACATGCAGTTACATCAACTTTTTCTGTTGGTTTAACATTACCATTTAAGACATCATGTCTTAATTGCATATCAGTATTACGGTCACTAGCTAAGAATACTCGTTTTAGATTGGTATATACTCCTTCTATAAATAATTTACCTAAATTGCTCATATTGATGCCTCGAATTCTCTTTCTATTGATATTGCACTGGCTGGACAGATGTTTTTACATGCTCCACAGAAAGTGCATGTATCATTATTTATTGTGTATTCACCATTCTCATTTTTGATTAATGATTCAAAATTACATGCTTGTGCACATAATCCACATTGCATACAAAGATTTTGATTTAATATTGCAAATCCACCAACAATGTCTTTATTTAATGGTGTTGTTTTAGGTAAAGCATTTACTGGACAGTATATTCCACATTCTTCACACATTATACATTCATCAAAATTAACTTGTATATCTCCTCTATTGAATGTTAATGCATTTTTCTGACATACTTCTACACATAAGCCACATTTTATACAATCTTCACCAATTTCTCCTTTCCAAATAGCAGGTTGATATTTTCTTGCATCATAGTTACATGCTTTTACACATCCACCACAGGATACACATATTCCTTCTAATTCAATTTTGGATTCTGGTACAAATTGTAATATATCTTGAGGACATGCATTTACACATGGTTCATCAGGACAATGTTGACATGCATTTGCATCAAATCGTATACGTTTACTCATTAATTTAAGTCCTTCATGAGGACATGCTTCTACACACATTCCGCATGCAAGACATGCAATCATTTCTGTATCTTCTCTTATATTATAATCAGGATGATGTATTTCAAGTTCAAAGTTTTCTGCAGTTATTGCATCATTTGGACATGCAATCATACATTTGTAACATATAGCACATTTACCCATATCTACTTTGTATTTTCCATCATTTTCTTCATCAGGACCTATTGCATCTCTTGGACATACATCCACACAGGTATCACATTCTGTACAAACACCTTGTTCTATATAACTGAATTTTATAGCATTTGATGGGCAGAAATATGCACATCTTCCACAGTTTATACAATTTTCATGAACTGTTCCAATACTTACTCTGTTTACCATTTTCTTTTTAGGTGGTTCAACATCGTCTTCAGGTATTGAAACATTCAATGATTCTAACAATTCTTTTTGTTTTTCATCTACTTCTTTACCATCTACTCTTGCATCATTTGGACATGCATCTACACATACACCACAACGAGAGCATATTCCCCTTACTTCTGTATCTATTTTTATAATATTTACTGGACAGTTTAATTGACACATTCCACAAAGGTTACATTTTGCTTTATCTACAACATATCCACCATATTGGTTTTTAAATATTGCATTGTTAGGACATGATTCTTCACATTTTCCACAAGTGATGCAGCTAAAAGCTTTACCGTCCACTATTTCTATAGCATCAGTAGGGCATATCTCTACACATTTTCCTGTTCCGTTACATTTTTCTGTTGATAAAAACATTTAATTATTACCCCTTTATGCTGTTTTTATTTTAGTTCCTAATATTGTTCTTCCTATTAGTGCACCAATTATTGATGCTATGAATCCAGGTGCTAATGGTAGTCCTCCATAATAAGGGAAGTTACCTATTAAATAAGCCATTATTACTACAAATATTAAGATTACTATCCATGCTGTTTTTGTTAATACTATATTTGTGGAATTTTTATTCATGAGGATTCCAGCTACAAAACCTATTATTAGCCCTAATACTAAAGGACCTACATAAAATGGTCCTAATGTTGGAGCTATTGTTTCAAATATCATACTTGTTTTCCTCCTTAATCTAATTCCTCAGTATCAACATAATCTTCTTTAAAGTTTGTAATTCCTTTAAATACTAGTACAATTGATGTAAGTCCTATAAATACTTTTAAACCTACTACAAAGTTTAAGTATGGTATTATTCCAGCGTGAAGTGCATCAGGATAATTAAATATTGTTGCTATTCCTGCTGGTACAAGACCATATATGTTAGCTCCTAAATTATATAAAAATGATCCACCAATGAATAATCCACATAATCCAAGACCAACATAAGCTAATGCACCTAAACTTTCAATTATTGACATTCTATTGTGTGATAAATTATAAGGGTTATTTTTTAATCCATATGTGATTACACATAGAATTGCCCCAGAAGCCATCATAGCTCCTCCCTGAAAACCTCCACCTGGTGTTATATGTCCACCTAGAATGGTTATTGCACCATATGCCATCATTATTAATGACAATGGAAATGCTATTATTTTTAATATATCACTCATAATTATTTGCCCCCTAGATTAACTTTACCTCTTCCGAAGACAAGCATTGTTACTACTACAGCGGATACAAGGATAATTGCTTCTCCAAGAGTATCGAATCCTCTGAAATCAAATACTATATTTGTAACCATGTTAGGAGCTATTTTAGTTCCAAGTCCTAAATAAACATAGCTTATTCCTGGATCTATCATTCCACTAAATAAGTATATTGAGTGAAGGAATATTCCAGCAAATATTACTAAAGCTAAGGATACTGCTATATTCTTTTTTGAATCCATTTATAATTGCCCCCAATAGAAGATTATTGCTAATATTGCTAAAGTCATGACAACATAAAAGGTCATATTACTTAAACTATCACTATGCTCTTTGTATAATTTTGTCATTAATGGTGTAGTGTATGTAAATAGTAATAATAAAGCTACAACAACAATTAACATTAGATATGGACTTACAAATCTTATAGTCATTGCTGCTATTATCACTGAAGCCATTAACACAAGTTCTGCTGCGAGTAGTGATGATGTTTCTACTCCTGATACAATTCCAGATTCTGCATCATGAGTAAATGTATTTTTTAGTTTTTCTACAAATTGATCATACATATTCATTCTATCACCTTATAAGAATGGTATTAATGGTGTTGTTGCTAAAACATGTGTTGCTAATGCACCTAATCTTCCAACGATTAAATCAGGAGCAATTCCTACAGCTAAACATATTATTAAGAATAAAACCATTACGCCTATTGTTGTTTTTGGCACTTTATTTTCAACTATTTCTAAATCATCTGGCATTGGTCTTAAGAATACCATATAGAATATTTTTAAGAATGCAAGGAATGTTACTATACTTAAAATTATCATTAATACAGCAAGTTCAGGAATTCCTTGAGTTAATGCTGCTTGACAAAGCATAAATTTACTTTGGAATGCATTGAATGGAGGTACTCCTGACATTGCAAATCCTGCAAGTATAACTAGTAATCCTGCGAAAGGCATTTTTGGTAATAATCCACCAAGTTTTTTGATATCACTAGTTTTTGTTTTGTATAATATTGTTCCAAATCCTATGAATAAGAAAGAAGTTATTATTAATTCATTTGCTGCTTGGAATAAACCAGCAGTTAAACTATAAATAGTTCCTAAACCAATTCCTACTCCAATATATCCTAATTCTCCAACTGCAAGATATGCTATAACACGTTTAAAGTCTGTTTGAACCATAGCCATACAAATACCGAGTATCATAGCTATAACAGATATCGCTAATATTACAGTTCTACTTAATTCTAAAATTCCAAATATTCTTAAAATTACCATACCTATAGCAATACAACTTACTACAGAGAAAGATTGTAATAACATAGCACCGTTAGGTAATCCTTTACTATAAACATCTGATTTTATTGCATTGAATGGTGGTAAACCTGATGCATATAACCATCCAAATATAATCATTGCACATGATAAGTATATTACTGGATTAAGCATATTGTTTAAGTTACTATGTAATACAGTGACTATATCAGTAATGTTTACATTACCAGTTATTCCTAATAAGAATGCGATACCTAATAATAAGAAAGGACCTGCAATTCCACCAAGAATCATATATTTTAATGCTGTTTCATAGTTGTTTTTTATTCTTGAAACAAGCACAATACCTACTTGTACTAATGCTGCTATTTCAAAGAATACATATAAGTTAAATATATCATCAGTTAAAATTAATGCTGACATTGCTGCTGTAAGCATGAATAATAAGTATAAATATACTCCTGAAACTTTTTTAGTTTCAACAATTGATGTAAATACAGCTGACATTCCTACTATACCTAATAAGAAAATTAAAACTTGTTGACCTTGTCCAAACGCATAAGTTATTGCTGGATGGAAAGCTGCTAATTGTGCTGTTAAATTAGGTATTATTGCTCCTAAATTATTAGTTGCTATTGGTTGATATCCACCAAAATAATGGAACCCATATGCTGCACATAATGGCATTATTGGTAAAGCAATAGCTACAATAACTGAAACTAATTTTGTTAATTTATCAAATCCATGTATTAAATTTAGGAATATTGCACAAGTTAAAGGTACAATAACCATTAAGGGAATGAATAAACTCATATCCATTATAAGTCCCCTCCCATATTAAAATTTACCTTGATTATAATTGCCATATTTATTCTTCCTCCACTCTAGGGTCATTTAATATCTCAGAAGAATTGAGTGTTCCATGACGTTTATATAGAACTATTGCAAGCCCTAACATAACAGCTAATGTACTAGCACCAATTACAATACTAGTTAATACTAGTGCAAATGGTAGTGGATATGCTGAATTTTGTAAAAAGCTTGTTATTGTCATATCTGGTAATAAAATATATGGTATTCCACCAGCTTTATATCCTAAAGATATTAATAATAAA
This sequence comes from Methanobacteriaceae archaeon, assembly GCA_030539615.1. Lineage (GTDB taxonomy): Archaea > Methanobacteriota > Methanobacteria > Methanobacteriales > Methanobacteriaceae > Methanosphaera. The sequence continues at coordinate 17,239 of JAUNXU010000033.1, forward strand.
TTTACTCCATCACCAAGAAAAGCTAATGCTATAATCTTTTTTAATATATTATCAAGATAAACAACTGCAACTAATCCAATTATCATTAGTAATGCAGATGTCATGAGTGCTCCTAGTTGTACTAATTCAATTTGCATCTTAGGAATCCTCCTTTTTTTCCACTACTCGTTGAGTCTTCATAATAGCCAAAGCAACAAATGCTGGTACAATAGCTGATCCTACAACTGCTTGTGTTAATGCTACATCAGGAGCTTGTAAAAATTGGTACAAGAAAGCTATTGCTAAACCTGTAACACTTGTTAAAACTGCCATTTTAAGCAAATCTTCTTGCATAAGACATAAGATAGCCCCTACGATAGCTATTACAAATATTAACCATTCTATCATATTAGTTCTCTCCATAAAAATGTCCATTAGCAATTGCATGAGCTGCAAATGGTGCTAATATAAAGTATAATATTGCATATAAAGGTTGTCCTAAACAAATTAATGCTACAACGCTTATAATATCCACTATACCCAATATTTGTATTCTTCCAAAGACAATATTATCCATATCATCTTTTGTTTTTAATATACCATAACTAGCTATTAAAGCAAAAATTCCACAAAGAATTAAGATAATAGCACTTATTGTTGTTAATATATCCATTTAAGATTCCCCCTTAAGTACTTGTGATAGTGCAATAGTACCAACTGGACTTAAAACAATTAATGCTAATGCGATATCTTTACAAAATTCTAACCCATGTAAAGAATACACAAGAATAAGAAATACTGAAATGGTTATAGTTATTCCACTAACCCCTGCTAGAGCTGTGGCTGTTGTTTTTCGAGCAGTAATCTTAAGACTAGCTAATAAGAAAACTGCTAGACAAAACATGAGAAAATATTCAGAAATCATTAAAAAATCCATCTCATCACCTATGTTTTATTCTAACATTTTTTTAATGTTTTTCTCAAAAGGGATAATATCCTCTACTGAACGTGGTGTTAAAGCTGAAACTTTTAAAATCTGATTTTCAGAATCTAAATCTATTGTAAGAGTACCAGGTGTTAATGTGATACTATTAGCAAGAATAGTTTGAGAAATCGGACGTTTAAGTTCAGTTTTAATATCTATTACTACAGGATCTATATTACCCTCAATTGAACATTTACTTGTATCAAGTACTGCTTTTATAATTTCGACGACTAAAACTATGAAATACTCGATTCCATAGATTATTCTAGTTAAAAACATAAATTAAACTCCATTTTTTTATATAATTTAATCAAATAGCTATAAAACTCCATACTTAAAAAAGAAAAAATTTTAAGCATATAGTATATTATAAATATATGGACTAACAATTTATTAAAAGTATTGCAAAAACCA
>JAUNXU010000112.1 GCA_030539615.1 Methanobacteriaceae archaeon
AATTTTAAGAAGTTTTTGATGCAGAATTTGTTCACACAGAAATTAAGATTTACTAAAAATAATGGGGAAAGTTTTCCTGATTGGGAAACAAAAATTTTAGGTAAACTAAGTGATATTTGTACGGGAAATAAAGACTTAAAAGATAACGTGGGGGGGGGCAATATCCCTTCTTTGTACGGTCTGCTAAAATTGAATCGATAGATACTTATTCTTTTGATGGTGAAGCTATTTTAATTCCAGGGGATGGAAAAATAGGAAAAGTATATCATTACATTAATGGAAAATTTGATTATCATCAGCGTGTTTATAAAATAAGTGATTTTGAAGAGAATATAATGGGTAAATATATTTATTATTATTTACAAAAGAATTTTTTAAAACAAGCATTAAAACACTCAGCAAAAGCTACAGTGGATTCTTTAAGATTACCAACAATTAAAAATATGCCTATTACATTTCCAATCTTATCTGAACAAGAAAAAATTGCTAATTTCTTATCAAAAGTTGATAACAAAATAAGTATGATAAAAGAACAACTTACTAATATGGAAGACTTTAAAAAAGGTCTTCTTCAGCAAATGTTTATTTAATGGGAAATCTTTGAATCATTATTTAATTTATAATTATTGTTGGTGATTAATTTTATAATTTACTAATTACATTGGCAAATTGATCTAATGATCCTATTTCATATATTGGGATATTTATTTTTTCATAGTCTTTTACACAACTTGTAGAAGTTTTCCATCTTATTTTTCTTTCAGGGTTTAATATAATAACTTTATGGGCTTTACGTGAAATATTTTCTAATATTTTTGCACTTTCTAATTCTCCGTTTTCACGTTTTCCTGTCCAGTCTCTACAGTCTGTTAATAAAATAATATCTGTGTGATTGTTAATTTCAACTGTGTCTAGAAATTCTTTAAAAGAGTTAGTCATGTCTGATTGTCCAAAAGTTAAAACTCCTTTGCTTCGATGAGCAGATGATATTTGTGATGCACTTTCATAAGATTTTGCTTCTAATGTATCTGATACATCAATTATTTTGTTATCGAAATCGTATATTTTAATTTTATTAAATGTTTGTTGACATCCATATATAATAGCAAAAAACCATGTGGCAATCCATTCACATGATCCACTTACATCACATAAAAAAATATGATTATTTTTGTGAATTGGTGGTTTTTTATGAACTAGATTAATAAAATGACCACCATTTTTTAGATTTGTTCTAATAGTACGGGAAAAATTAATTTTATTACTAGATTTATTATTTCTTTGTCTTTTAGAACGTTGATTTGCTATTTTTTTACTTAGTTTACGACACATTTCAAATACTTTGTGGTCATATCCATCTAATTGAACAATACTATCATTTGATATTTTTTCTTCAATAACTTTTTTTCTTTGTTGATCTTTTTTTAATTTATTTTGTTCTGATTCAATATCTAGTATTTCTTTTTTAGAGTGTATACTATTTTGTTGATTTGTATCATTTGTATTGAGTTTTTCATTATTTTTGGTATTTTCTTTTTTAGATTTTATGAATAATTTATTAAATATTTTATCAAATAGTTCCATGTCATCAATATTTTTAACATATACTGATTTTAAAGCATTATTTAATTCATTAAGGTTAAAGTCATCAGATAAGTTTTCTATTATCCAAGATGCAACAAGGTTACTTCTAATACTAACAGACATACCTTCGTTTCGTAGATAATTTGATAAAATAATAACTTCTTTTACAATCATTTTTATCACTAGTTTTTATTTGAGAAAATAATATTTTCTATATAATTTAATTTTATTTATTAAAGTATAATTAATTATTTATAAAATATTTTTCAATAAAATAAAATTAAAAAACAAAATTTTGATAAAAAAAGGGAATAGTAAATAATTTTTTTTATATTATTTACTATGGGTTATGTTTTGTATGTTTTTTTTATTATTTGGTATAAACTTTCTTTATTGGGTGGAATTTTATTTAATGTCGTTATATTTTACTATATCTCTTCTTGAAAATTTCAAAGAGTTTATATTAACTGTAAAATTTATCTCTTGCTTCTACCATTGCTTGCATATTTTTTAGTGGTGTGTGTGGTGCTACACAACAACTTGGACCTAGTACATCTACGCCTTTTTCTAATGCAATTAATGATTCATCTATTACTTCTTTTGGTGATTTCATAAATAAAGTTTGATTTGTTGAAATATTTCCACATATTTGTGTAGGTGATTTAAGTTCTTTTTTGGCTTGTTTTATGTAGTTTATATCTACTGAATCTTCTATACTTATTCCTTTAAATCCACAGGATAACATGTCTTTTATAATAGGGGTACTATTTCCACATACGTGTAATACGCCTCTAAATTCCATTTCTTCAGATATTGATTCTAGTACGGGACATACTAATTGATGAAATATTGCTGGATCAAGTAAATCAGCAGCTACACTTGGTTCATACATACATACTGCATCCGGTTCACATTCATTTAATACATGGATAAGTTCTATTAAACCATCTCCAACTATATCAAGTGCATCTTCTACTTCATATAAGTCTGTATTAAGATATTTAAGTAAATTTTCTATTCCTAATAATTGACCAAGTAATGTGAATGGTCCAATCATTCCCCCTATTATTGGAACATTTTTATCATCATATTGTTCATGTAATATTTGTAATGATTTTCCTACTACTGGTATTCTTCCATTTTCTAAAAAATCATCAGGTATTTCTATATCTGCTGGTTCTTCAAATGGTGTACTTGTAATTTCAGGTATTTTTTCACCATATCCTAAGTCTACTGTACAACCTATTGCTTCTGATTCTATTGCTAAGTCAAATGGTATATTGATTCCTTCTACTCCTGCATATTCATATGCTGAAGCTCCTATTTTTGCCATTTTTTCAGGATCAGTATGTCCTTCTGGAAAATGTATCCCCATTTTATCCATAGATTCCATTAATGCTACTGAAGTTATTGATGCAGCTGGTGTTTTTTCAACTTCTTTTTCATCTAAGGCATTATTTAAATTTTCTTTAAGATTCATATTTTTCACAACCTTTTTTTAAAATTTTTTTATTGTGAATTTAACAAGATAAAACTATTTGGTTTTAAGTTATCCTTGTTTTATGATTTTTTTTTAAAAATCCAATTTCCTTTAAATGGTTTATTTAGGATTAACTTAATGTAGGTATTTTTATTTATCCTGTTTAATTCATAGTTATTATTATGAATTAACTTCTATATAAAGGAATTGTACTAAATAAAGTTAATTTAACTCTTTGTTAATAAAAATAAGTTATTATAATAATTTTATGATACTAAAATATATAAATATTCAAACTATAAAAAATACTAGAATATGAAAAAAATTAGTTTAACAATAAAATAATATTATGATAATAAAATTATACTCTGAATATAATAAAATAAATAATAAGTCTCTAGAAGGTTATATTTTAATTTATAATATAAGTTATCTTAGTATAAGTTATTTACACATAAATACTCATTAGATTAAAAATAGTAACTAGAATAAAATCATAAA
>JAUNXU010000034.1 GCA_030539615.1 Methanobacteriaceae archaeon
GGATTATGCGTAATGAACTGTCCAAACGAAGCAATAACAAAACCAGAATAAATAATAAAAAATATAAGGAGACAAGAAAAAAATGGTAGTAAGTATAGATTTCAACAAATGTAACGGTGTAGCAGAATGTCCTGGAGCAGGATTATGTATACAAGTATGTGCTCTTGAAGCAATGAGCGAAGTAGACGACAAACCATCAGTATCAGATGATTGTACCGACTGCGGATTATGCGTAATGAACTGTCCAAACGAAGCAATAACAAAACCAGAATAAATAAAGACAGTACTAAACTAACTTTTTTTCCTTTAATCTTTTTTTTAAAAAATAACAATATCCCCCATATAATAATAAAAAAACTTATTCTAAAAATATTATTAAAACAAATCATAAACATAAAATCGTATGATATTCAAAAAAATATTAGAAAAAATAAATAAAAACGAGAAAACCAGTTTAGCAACAATAATACAAAAAAACAAAAACTCACCAAGACAAATAGGATCTAAAATAATAGTAACTGAAAATAAAAAACTATATGGCAATATAGGACAAGGCAAAATAGAACAAGAAACATACCAACATATGTTAACAAATATCCAAACACAAAAAATAGAAATAATCAAAGCTAAAATGGATAAAAAAGATATGGAAACAACATGTAGTATATGTGGCGGAGATATTTTTTTATTAATAGAACCAATACAAAAAGAAAATAAAACCATATACCAACAAATAGTAAAAAATCAAGAAAACAATAAAATAACCATATTAAAAACAAAAATAAATCAAGATAATACTTTAACAAAAACAATAATAGAACCAGACAATTCAATAATGAAATTTTTAGAAAAAAACAAGTTATACTATGCTAATAATGAAATAATTGAATTAATCAATTAAAAAAAATAGTAAAAAAGGATAGATTTTATGTTATTATTACACCTAATCTATCAGATTTAATAGCATTTTTAATTTCACGAGAAATTCTTCTACCAGCACTCATTTCTTCTTCAAATTTAACAAATGTATATGGAGAACCATTCATAAAACTATTAGTTCCCCCATCAATACGAGCACTCATTTCAAAGACTACTAATTCTAGATCATCATTACATAAACATTGTAAACAGAAAGGACCATTCATTCCAGGTTTAACAAGTTTTTTTGCTGCTTCAACTAATTTATCACCATTAGCAAATACTTGACCTAACAATGATTCCCTTATAACAACAGGATGATTACCACTAATTACATATGAAGGACTCATATTTAATTCCATTTGATCTTTAGCTGGAATTCTACAAATACCATCAATACTAGATTCAAATCTACTATCCATACCAAGAAGTTCTACTTCATCATTTAATGCAGAGTAGAAATAGTGTATACAATAATTACATCCACAAACATATTCTTCAATATGTGCTTGTTTAGCATCATCATCATTTATCCATCCACGCTCTTTCATTTCATCAATTTTTTGATTATATTCATCAAAAGATCCAGCTACAAAATATCCAAGACCACCTCGAGCTCCAGGGAATTTAACCATAACAGTTCTATCAATATCTTCAGGTTTATCGAATTTATAAGGCATACGAATACCTGCATCAGTGATCATTTTTCGTTCTTTATCCCTTTCTGCTTCCCATCTTAAAATATCACGATTTCCAAACATAGGAACATTAAATTTATCTTCAACATTACTTAATCCAGCATATGCTACAAATGAACCATGAGGCACTACAATAGCATTCATATTTCTTAATTGTTCTTGAACATCTTCATTTACAATATCTTTAAATTCATCAACAAATATAAATTCATCTGCTACACCAAAACGTTCATAAGGCACTTCTCTTCCTTTTTCACAAACAACAGCAGTTCTAAATCCTTCTTGTTTTGCACCTCTAAGAATATGTAATGCTGTATGACTTCCAAGAGTTGCTATAGTAATATCTTCCTTATCATATTTTTCAAGCATGTCTAAAATATCGTCTTTATTAACTTTTCCCATTAAAACTTCCTCCACTAAAAAGACCCTAATTTCTTTAAAAAAATTAATAATTTATGAAACTGAGCCCTACATTAGTTATTATATATTATGTATTTTAATTTATATGTATATTATACCATGACAAGAATTTTATATTATAATAAAAATTAATTTAATATTACTTTGAGTCAATATTTTAAAAATAAATTTGAATATTATTTAAGTTAAATGTATTTAAAAAAAGTTTTAATAAAAAGATAAATTATTTAATTTATTTTATTATTATATATTCGTTCTGTTTCTAATAATAAACTTTATAATTTTTTATTAATAATGAAATACATAAATTAAGTTATATCAATAAACAATGCATAATCAGAAAAAAATAAAAAAATTGATATAGATTATTTTTCAAAATTTTATAAAATTTAAATCATTAAAAAAAGGGAAAGATAAATAATTATGGAGTTAAAAATAAATCAAGACCATTGCTTAGGTTGTGGTGCATGTATAATTGTATGTCCAATTAATAAGAAGATAAATCCAGAAATAACAAGTGGAAATGGGCCTACTTCAACAGATGTTATAATGATAGTTGAAAATGGAGTAATTAAATTATTCCATCCAGAAAAATGTGATAAATGTAATATTTGTCATGAAACATGTCCAACAAATGCAATATATTTAACAAAATAGTGATATAATGAATGAAAATAAATTAAATGTAACTATTAATACAGGAACTAGTGTAATACAAGATTTATATGAAAGAAAAGGATCTACACTAAAAGATGAATATAGACAAGCTACTGCTGTAGCCTTTATGGATCCAAGAGATATGGATAAATTAAATCTAAAACCTAGAGATAAAATAGAAGTAAAAACTAACTGGGGTGAAGTAGTTATTTATGCAGATAAATCACATGATAAACCTCATCAAAATATGATATTTATACCTAAAGGACCATGGTCTAATATAGTAATAAGTCCTGAAACATATTGTTGTAATGTTCCTACATATAAAGGAATAAAAGGTTCAATTAAAAAAACAAATAAACCTGTACTACTTTTATCCCAATTAATAAAAACAAATTATAACAAATATGATGTAATTGACACTCGTTCAATTGAAAAACAAGAATTACCATTATATAAAAAAATGGAAGAGGAAAAAAATGACTGATTCTAAACCTATAACAGATTTTGATAGAATAATTGAAAACTGTGCTTGTTCTTATTGTGGAAATAATTGTGATGATATAACTTATCTTATAAAAGATAATCATATTGTAGGAGTAAGAAATGCTTGTCGAATAGGTGCAAGTAAAGTAATTAGTGATCAAGATCAAAGATTAAAAAATCCTATGATACGAAATAAAGAAGGTATATTAGAGGAAGTTTCATGGACTAAAGCAATAGATGAAACTGTTAAAGTATTAAAAGAATCTATGAGGCCTGTGATGTATGGTTGGGGTGAAACATCTGTTGAAGCTATTAAAGAAGGATTAAAGATAGCTATGAAGATTGGTGCTGTTATTGATAATCAATCTACAATATGTCATGGTTCTACCATACAAGCTTTTCAAAATATTGGTCATCCTGTATTAACATTAGGTGAAACAAAAAATCGTGCAGATATGATAATTTATGCTGGAACTAATCCAATGGAAGATCATCCTAGACATATGACTAGATATACTGCGTTTCCAGAAGGACTTTTCAGACCAAATGGAAGAAAAGATAGATTTGTTATGACATGGGATCCACGATATTCTAATACTGCTAAATGTTCCGATAAATGGGTAAAATATAATCATGATGAAGATTATGCTTTTTTAACTGCCCTTAGAATGGCTGTTAATAATCATAAACTTAATAAGAAAGTAATTGCTGGAATTTCTGCTGAAGAAATATATAAAATTGCAGATCAGATGAAGAATGTTGAATGTGGTTCATTATATTTTGGATTAGGATTAACTCAAACACTTGCTAAACAAAGAAATATTGATATTTTAATTCAATTAGTTCAAGATCTTAATAAATATACTAAATGGGCAATGCTTCCTATGAGAGGTTTTTTCAATGTTAATGGTTTTAATATGATTATGACTTCAATAACAGGTTATCCGTATGGAGTTGATTTTGCTAGAGGATATCCTAGATATATGATTGGCGAAACAACAACTATTGATTTATTAAATAGAAAAGAACCAGATGTATTTATGGCTGTATCAACAGATCCTGGAATTCAATTTCCAGGTCAAACACTTAAACATTTAATTGATATTCCTGTTATTCAAATTGATACTCATTGGGGTCCACTTACTGAATTAGCAGATATTGTTATTCCAAGTACTAGAATTGGTGTTGAAACTTGTGGAACTAGTTATAGAATGGATTCAGTTCCAATATATATGAAGAAAATTATTGATAAACCAGAAAATTGTAAATCTGATGAAGAAATTTTTAATATGATACTTAATAAATTAGGGGGTAAAAACTAGAATGGAATATATTTTAAAAAATGGAATTGTTGTAGATCCAGTTAATAAAATTAATTGTGAAAAAAAGGATATTCTAATAAAAGATAACAAAATTACTGATAAAGTATCTTCAAAAGCAAAAATTATAGATGTAACAGGTAAACTTGTAATGCCTGGTGGTGTTGATATTCATTCTCATATTGCCGGACCTAAATTATCTGTAGGTAGATTATATAGGCCTGAAGATACAAGAAGAGGTATTAAAAAATGTTCTGAAATTGATGGTTTTGAAGCTGGTTATTCATTGCCTACTTGTCCAACCACTGGTTATCGTTATACTCGTATGGGTTATACTACTGTAACTGAAGCTGCTGTACCACCACTTGAAGCTAAACATGCACATGAAGAAATTAATTATATTCCTAATCTTGATATTCCAACATTGGTTTTATTTGGTAATAATTGGTTTGTTTTAAAGTTTGTTAAAAATAATGATATTAAAAATCTTGCTTTATTTTTATCTAAGTGGCTAAAACTTGCTAAAGGTTATGGCGTAAAAGTTGTAAATCCTTGTGGAAGTGAGGCTTGGGGTTGGGGTAAAAATGTTCATGGTTTAGATGATCCTGCTCCTTTCTGGGATGTTACTGGAAGAGAAGTTATTCATGCTTTAACTCAAGCTAATGAAATGTTAGGACTTCCACATTCTGTTCATGTACATACTAATGATTTAGGCCATCCTGGTAATTATCATACTACTCTTGAAACATTTGAAGCGGTAAAAGATATTAAAAAGAATAAGAATGTTAAACGTGATCAAATTTTACATGGTACTCATTTACAGTTCCATGCTTATGATGGTACTAGTTGGAGAGATGTAACATCTGCTGCAGGTTATCTTAGTGATTATATTAATAAACATGATCATATCAGTTGTGATATTGGTCAAATTACTTTTGATGAAACTACTACTATGACTGCTGATGCTCCTATGGAATATGATTTATATAAGTTAACAGGTCTTAAATGGGCTAATAAAGATATTGAAGTTGAAACTTCTTCTGGATTAATACCATCTATTTACTCAAAAAAAGCACCTGTTAGTACTTTACAATGGGCTATTGGATTAGAATTATTTTTAGGAATTAATAATCCGTGGAAATTAGTTTTAACAACAGATTCTCCTAATGCAGGCCCATTTATAAGATATCCTCGTATTATTTCTTGGTTAATGAGTAGTAAAAAACGTGACGATATGTTAGATAATGAAGTTCATAATTGGGCTTATAATCGTACTGATCTTGGAACATTTGATAGAGCATATTCCTGGGAAGAAATTGCTATTATTACCCGTAGTGCATCATCTAAAATTTTAGGATTAAATGATAGAGGTCATTTATCTGTTGGTGCTAAAGCTGATATTGCTGTTTATGATATTGATGTTGATGATTTTGACCCCACTTTAAAAGAAAATAGCTCTATAATAGAAAATAAATTATTAAATAGTTTGTACACCATAAAAAATGGTGAAATTCTTGTTAATCACGGAAAAATTATTAAACTAGTTGATAGTAATCATTTATGGTGTAATGTTAAAGGTAATGAAGTTCAAGAAGAAAAATTAATTAAGAATATAAAACCTGATTTTAATAAGTTTTATACTGTTCAATATGCTAATTATAAGGTTCCTGATTCTTTTGTTAAACCTGAAGAAAGATATGATGTAAATACTAAAATCAAAGAATAAACGGAGTTGTATTATGAAAACAATAACATTAAAATCAATAAAATATTCAAGAATTCCATTAGAATTTGATGATATTATACCTGAAAATATTTATAATTGGAACAAATCAGATTTTCAAAAGTATAAAGTTTATATTGGAAATACTAAGAAATTTATAACTGATTATTTTAGTATTGATATTAAAGGTAGTGCTAATAATCCTAATGAATGTACTATTGTTATAGATACAAATGGTCAAAAGATAAAATATATTGGATTAAATATGGAATTTGGAAAAATAATTGTTAATGGTGATGCGGATTTACATGTTGGAGCTCAGATGAAATCTGGTTATATTCGTGTTAATGGTAATGCTGAAAGTTATACTGCTCGTGAAATGACTGGTGGTACTTTAGAAATTACTGGAGATGTTAAAGAATATTGCGGTTCATCTTATATTGGTCAATGGCGTGGAATGAGTGGTGGAAAAATAATTGTTAAAGGTAATGCTGGTAAACAATTAGCTGATTGTATGGTTGGTGGTGAAATATTTATTGGAAAAAATGTTGATATTCTTGCAGGTATTCATATGGTTAATGGTTTTATTCAGATAAATGGTGATCTTGGAAAATGGCCTGCTGGTCAAATAAAAAATGGTACTATTTTAGTAAAAGGTCATGTTGATGAATTATTAGAAGGTTTTATACTTAAGGAAATTATAACAAATCCTTTGATAAATAATGATTATGTGTTTGGACGGTATCTATGTTTTACTGGAGATTTATCAGTAAAAGGTAAAGCCAATATTTGGATTAATGCATCTAAAAATAAACATTTACTTGAATAAACAACTATTAAAATTATCAATGATTAGTATGCAAATAACAATACCTGAAAATGAGTTAGTAAATTATATAAAAGAAAATTTCAAAAAAGATGATATAATCGAATTGTCATATAATAGAATATTTTTACCTGGAAAAATAATAAACATAATACCCTATGATCCATTAATTATAATATTACAATTACAAGGCGAATTACTAAATCAAACCATAGAAATAAACATTAATAAAATAAAAAAAGAACTAATAGAAATTAGACATACACAAAATAAAAAAACAAAAATAATAACAATAAAATAAAAAAAAGATTTTATTCTAGAACTGTATGTCTAGCTTTTAAATCTTTTTCAGTTTGACCCATATCATGCATTAATTGAGATATAAGACTATCAAGGAAAATTAGTGCAGAAACTTCAAATAAAGTTCCAAGAGGTGACAATGTTTGATGTTCACCACTAATTTGTCTTTTAATATAATCTGGTTCATTATCCACTTTAGTTCTACCTTTAAGTTCTACAATTAAATCAGATTTTTTACCTAAATTAGAATCAGGATAAGAAGTAATAGCAATTATTTTAGAACCAATTCCATGAGCAATACCAGTAGTACTTAAAATATAACTAGTTTCACCAGACCCTGAAATAGCAATTAAACAATCCTTTGGTCCAATAGCAGGAGTAATAGTTTCTCCAACAACATAAACAGTTAATCCTAAATGCATAAGTCTCATTGCAAATGCTTTTGCAACAAGTCCAGATCTACCTAAACCTGTTATAAATACTTTATCTACTTCTTGAATAATTTCTAACATTTTAGAAACACTATTTTTATCAACATCCATAGTTGAATTTTTCACATTACTTATTATTTCATTAACAGCATCATCATAAATCATACTAAACTTTCACCAAAATTATATTATAACTAAAAATTCTATATTAATTAATATTTTAAATTATTAAAACTTTCATTATAAACTTTAATAAAAATATAAAAAATATTATTTATTTTATCTACAGTAAAAATGAAAAGATAATAATTAAAATATAACTACTCACAAATATTCAAATTATATAATATAATTTATAGTAATAAATACAATATAATATTTTTTATTAAAAAAGAATAATTAAAAAGAGATCATAGAATACCATGAAATATGAAACAAAATTAAATTTAACAATTAATGATCAATTATATGATTATAAATTATTTGATACATTAAAAAGTATTCATAAAACACAATCACAAAGAAAAGCAGCAAAAAAACTAAAAATATCACACACTGTTTTAAATAGAAGAGTATTATCTGCTGAAAAAAAAATAAAAAATCAATTAGTAATTACAAATAATAATGGATCTTATCTTACACCATTAGGAATAGAAATTCTTGAAAAATACATTGAATATGAAAATCGTCTAAAAAATAAAGAAAATATTGTAATATGTGGTGGACAAATATCTTGTGATTTAATGAGAGAATTTGCAACAGCTTATGGATTAAATAATATTACTACAATAGAAACTGATATTGAATCAGCATTAAATCTTGTAGATGAAGGCCAAGTTGATATTTTATGTTTTGATGATCCAGTATACGCATTTATGAATGATATAGATATAATACCATTAGCAAGAGATCATTTAGTATTACTTTCAAAAAATAAAGAGAATATAACTAATATTCAAGATTGTAATAATTTAAATTTCATAGAAATAGATCAATCTATACAAAGATTAGTTTGGAATACTTTTGAATTAAAAAATATTAATTATAATCTAAAAAAATCAGTTAAATCACCATATGCTGCCATAAAAGCTGTTGAAAAAGAAGAAAATTTATATACATTTATAAATAAAAGTGTAATATCTGAAAATTTTAATACTTATGACATAATTCCTGATGAAACAAAACATATTATTGGAATTGTAAATGTTAAAGATGATTCTAAGATAGAAGATTTTTTAAATTTTGCTTCACATAAAGCTCAACCATTAACAACTTATTATGGATTTGAAAATATAATCGATTAAATTTGTATATTCTATGAAATACAATATTTAAAATAGTAACTAAAAAAAAGGATGAATAATATGAATACTTTAAACAAGATTATTAAAGGATTTTTAATTACAATGATTATAATCTGTATTATTAGTGTTGTATATCTTATTTTAATTCATAATCCTGGAGAATCTTATACTGAATTTTATATTTTAGGATCAGATAATACTGCAAATAATTATCCTAGCAATATTACTCTTAATTCTCAAAAACAGGTAACAATTGGGATTGAAAATCATGAACATGAAACACAAAAATATATTATAAAATTAAAGAAAGATAATCAAACAATTAATGAGTTTAATGCAACACTTAACAATTATGATAAATTAGAAATTCCTTATAACTTAACAGCAGATAAAAAAGGAGAAAACCAAACATTAACTTTAGATTTATATAAAGAAGGAATAGATGCCCCTTATCGTACTTTAAACATTAGATACAACGTGACAAATTAGTATAATAAAAAATTTTATATATGCTTAAATAACATATATTATAAATAATATTGATTGTTTTTTAAATAAAAACAATATTATAAATAATAAAATTATATTATTTTTTTTTAAGGAAATATAAAAATTAATTTTTTAAAATATTGCAAAAAGGAGAGTTTTTTTAAATATGAAAGGTGAAAAAGTAGTAGTGACAGGAGGTACAGGATTTATTGGATCTCATATTGCTGAAAAATTAGTTGAAAATGGTAATTTTGTTACAATAATAGATGACATGTCTTCAGGAAAATTAGAAAATATTAAACATTTAGATGAAAACAAAATAGATATAATACGAGGCAATATTCGTGATCTTGGATTAAAAAAAATATTTGAAGACCATAGTTATGTATTCCATGAAGCAGCTATTGCAAGTGTACCTCATTGTATAGAACATCCTACAAAAGCTAATGAAATAAATCTAACTGGAAGTATGTTATTACTAAAAGCAGCTTGTAAAGCAGGTGTTAAAAAAGTAATATCTGCTTCATCATCAGCAGTATATGGTAATACAAATATGTTACCTAATAAAGAAACTTTACCTCTTACACCCATTTCTCCTTATGCAGTTACTAAAGCAAGTATGGAATTATACTCATATGCTTTTAGTCAAACATATAATTTACCAACAACATGTTTAAGATATTTTAATGTATTTGGTCCTAGACAAAATGCTGAATCTGAGTATAGTGCTGTGATTCCTAAATTCATAACTTCATTACTTAATGATAATAGACCAATTATTTATGGTGATGGAGAACAAACACGAGATTTTATTTCTGTTGAAAACATTGCATATGCCAATATTCAAGTTGCTGAATCTGCTGCTAAAGGTGTGTTTAACATTGCTAGTGGTGAAAAAACAAGTATTAATGAATTACTCATGATGATTTGTGATATCACAGGATATGAATTTAATCCTATATATAAAAATCCACAAATAGGCGATATTAAACATTCAGTTGCAGATGTTAGCAAAGCTAAAGAAGATTTTGGTTTTGAAGTAAAAAATAACTTTAAAAATGAACTAAAAAAGACTATTGATTATTTTATTAACCTATTTGATAGTAATAATGAATAATATTTTTATATTCTAATTTTTTTATTCTTTTTGATTTAATATTTTTTTTAATAAATAAGTAAGGTAGGTAATTTTTTTGATTAGTAGAATTAAAAGTATTTTTAAACGTGGCGAATATAAACGTATTTTTGAAAATATGATTTCTTTAACTGGTTTACAATTTGCTAGTTATATTCTTCCTTTAATTACTTTACCTTATCTTGCTTTCGTTCTTGGTCCTGATCGTTTTGGACTTACTCAATATGCTATATCTGTTGTTACTTATTTCCAATTTTTAACTGATTATGGATTTAATTTATCAGCAACACGTGAAATTTCAATTAATAAAGAGTCAAAACATGTTAATCATATTTTTAGTAATGTAATGTTAATAAAATTAATACTTTGTGTTATTAGTTTTATTATTTTAACAATACTTGTATTTGGTATTAATCGTTTTACACAAGATTGGTTTATTTATTACCTTTCTTTTGGTTTAGTTATTGGATATATGCTATTTCCTACTTGGTTTTTCCAAGGAATGGAAGATATGAAATATATTACTATAATTAATATTCTAGGGAAAGTTATATTCACAGTATTAATATTTTTATTTGTGAAAACTAGTGGAGATTATTTACTTGTTCCATTATTTAATTCATTAGGATTTATTATTGTAGGGATTATTGGTATTATAACAGCTATTGTAAAATTTAATATAAAATTAGTTAGACCTACATTAACTGAACTTAAATATCATCTTATTGAAGGTTGGCATGTATTTATATCAACTATTGCTATTAATCTTTATACAACAACTAATACTTTTTTATTAGGGTTATTAACAAATAACACCCTAGTTGGTTATTATAGTATTGCTGAAAAGATTATTCTCGCAGTAAATGGTTTGATTACTCCCATTTCTCAAGCATTGTACCCTTTTGTTAGTAGATTAACAGTTAATGATAAAGAAAATAGTCTTATATTTATTCGAAAGATTGTTAAAATTATTAGTGTTATTGGATTTATATTTTCATTAGGTATTTTCTTATTTGCAGAACCAATTATTAATCTTTTATTTGGTACTGCTTATGCAGATTCTATCCGTATACTGAAAATATTATCATTTATACCATTAATTGTAAGTTTAAGTACTGTGTTTGGTGTCCAAATAATGCTTACATTTAATTATAAGAAAGCATTTAGTTCCATTCTTATAATTGCGGGAGTAATTAATGTTATTATGGGAACTTTATTAATATTAAGTATACAAGAATTAGGAATTGCAATTTCATTCTTCTTAACAGAGTTATTTGTTACTGTAGCTATGTTCTTGTTTCTTCAAAGGAAAGGTATTAAAATAATTGAGAAATAATTTAAATTATATTATATATAGATTATATTTAGAAAATGAATTTTGAATTAAAGGAGTTATATTAATAATGGATTATGATTATATTATTGTAGGGGCAGGTCTTGCAGGAAGTACTGCAGCTCAACAAGCAGCTAAATTACATAAAAAAGTTTTAATTATTGAAAAAAGAGATCATATTGGTGGTAATTGTTATGATTATATGAATAAAAACGGAGTCTTAGTTCATAAGTATGGTCCTCATATTTTTCACACCAACAATGAACGTGTATATGATTATTTATCAGAATTTACTGCTTGGAATTCTTATAATCATAAGGTTTTAGGACATATAGATAATACACTTGTTCCAATTCCAATTAATATAATTAGTATTGATAAATTAGTTGAACATGAGAAATCTGAACAATTAAAAAATAAATTAATTAAAGAGTATGGTATTAATTCTAAAACATCTATATTAGATCTTAGAAAATCTGATGATCCTTTAATTAAAGAGTTTGCTGGTCTTATCTATGAAAAGGTATTTTATAATTATACTCTTAAACAATGGGATCTTACTCCTGAAGAATTAAATTTTGAAGTTGTTTCAAGAGTTCCAATTCATGTTTCTTATGATTGTAGATTTTTTCAGGATACTTATCAAGGATTACCTTTAGATGGTTATAATTGGATGTTTGATAATATGTTATCAAATAAAAATATTGATATAGTATTAAATCAAGATTATAATGATCGAATAAGTTTAGATGAAGAAACTAATTCTGTTTTATTTGATGGTGAAGTTTTTGATGGTGAAATTATATTTACAGGTATGATTGATGAATTATTTAATTATAAATTTGGAGAATTACCTTATAGATCTGTAATATTTGAAACTACAACAAGAGAGATACGTGATTGTTTTCAAGAAGCTGGTACTATAAATTATCCTAATGATTATCATTTTACTCGTATTACTGAATTTAAAATTCTTAGTCAACAACAACTTACCCATACTACTTTATGTTTTGAGTTTCCTGTAAAATATGATAAAAATAATCCTGAACAAAACATACCTTATTATCCAATACCACAAGTAGAAAATGATGAATTATATGAAAAATATGCATTAGAATCAACTAAGTATCCTAATATGCATTTTGTTGGAAGACTTGCAAAATATAAATATTTAAATATGGATCAAGTAGTATTAGATGTGCTTGAATTATTTGATAAAATGGAATAGTTATGTCATTAAGAAATAAATTAAAAAATAAAGTAGAAACCAATCCAAATTCATTATTATCTAAGTTTTTATTTTGGAATTTTAGAGTATTGCACGACTTAAATCTTTTCTTTGCAACATTAACCGGAAGTATTCCTTCACATACTGTGAGAAATTTTCTATATAGGCATGTTTTTCATGTGAAATTTTCTAAAACAAGTATTATATATTGGAAATGTAGATTTTTTGAACCAAGTGGTGTTCATATAAAAGATCATAGTATTATTGGAAATAATAATTTTCTTGATGGTAGAAAAGGATTATATATTGGATCTAATGTTAATATTGCTAGTGATTGTAGAATTTTTACTATGGAACATGATATAAATAGTCCTGATTTTAGTAGTACAGGTGATAGTGTTTATATTGATGATTATGTTTATATAGGTACTTATGTAACTATTTTACCAGGAGTTCATATTAATGAAGGTGCTGTTATTGCATCAGGAGCTGTTGTTACTAAAGATGTGGAAGCTTGGACAATGGTTGGTGGTGTTCCAGCAAAATATATTAAAGATCGTTCACAAAATAAGTATAATTTAAATACTAAAGTTAAAGATTTATTTAGATAAAAAAAAATAGGAGACTAAGATTAATTTAATTATTCTTAGTTTAATGATTAAAAAATGAGTTCAATTAAAATTTTAGTAAAAAATACAGGTTTATTATTTTTATCCCAGATGATAAGTTATATTCTTGCTTTTTTTTACACATTATATTCTGCAAGATATCTTGGAGCTTCTGATTTCGGTATAATTTCATTTGCTACTGCAATTACAGGATTATTTTGTATATTAACTGATTTAGGAATTGGTACTCTTACAACTCGTGAAGTTGCTAGAGATTATTCAAGAACATATAAATATCTTGGAAATACAGGATCTATAAAAATAGTTTTATCGATTTTAACAGTTATATTATTAACTCTATTTGTAGAAATATCCAATTATCAGGAAACAACTCGTATAGTTGTATATATTATGGGTTTAGCATCAATAATAACTGCTATATCAGGTGTTTTTACTTCAATGTTTAGAGCTTATGAAGAAATGGAATATCAATCTATTTCAGAAATATTAAGTGCTGTATCATTATTTATTGGAATATTACTTTGTATTTACTTTAAATATAATGTTATAGCTGTAGCAACAGTATATTTAATTGCAAATTCATTAGTATTGATTTATAATTTTATTGTATGTTCAAAAAAATATGGATTAATTCATTTACAATGGGATACAAATTTCTTAAAAAAACTTATTTATGATTCATTTCCATTGGCAATAACAAGTATATTTGCATTAGTTGCATTTAAAATAGATACAGTAATGTTAAATGTCATGTTAACAAGTTCTGCTACTGGATGGTATACTGCAGCTTTTAATTTAATGCAAGCATTAATATTTATTCCAACTGTCTATTCAACAGCCATAATGCCTGTATTTTCTAAATTATTTATAACATCACAAGATACTTTAAAAGTATCATATGAAAAATCATTAAAATATCTTGCAATATTAAGTGTACCAATAGCTGTTGGAACAACAATATTAGCAGAGAAGATAATATTATTTATGTATGGAACAGGTTATATTGAAGCAGTTCCTGTACTTAGAACAGTTATATGGGCATTACCAGCAATATTCTTCAGTTACATACTTGGAACAAGTATAGCTTCAATTAATAAACAACATGAAACAGTGAAAGCCACATTTTTATGTATGGTAATAAGTATAATTGGAAATGCAATATTCATAGAATTATTAGGTTGTGTTGGTGCAGCAATTGCCACAGTAATAACAGAAATTGGAATGGTTATATTTTACATGTTTATAATGCATAGAAATGGTATGGGTGTTTCAATATCTAAAATATTTATAAAACCAATACTTGCAAGTATTATTATGGGAATTACAATATATGTATTAAATCTTGATTTATTTTCAAGTTTTATAATAGGTGCAATAGTCTACTTTATAATAATAATTTTAATAAAAACATTTGATGATAAAGATAAAGAATTATTAAAACAAGTATTACCAACAAAATTATTAAATATTATTCAAAGGTAATTAATATGAAAATAAGTATAGTTTGTGTGTATAATAATAAAAAGATTCTTAATGAATATTTATTAAACAGTCTTAAAAAACAAGATAGTTCCTATGAAGAAATATTAATAAACAATACTAAAAATAAGTACACCAGTGCTTCAGAAAGTCTAAATAATGGTGGATTAAAAGCAACAAGTGAATATATAATCTTTTTACATCAAGATATTCAATTTTTAACAAAAACATGGTTAACTGATACAATAAAAATAATAGATACACTTGATAATCCAGGTATAATTGGTGTTGCTGGAAAAGGATTTAAAAATAATGCTGTAATAAGCAATATAAAACAAGGTCCTGATAAAAAAGATGTAAGTCCATATAAACTAGAAAAACCTATGAAAGCAAGTACTCTTGATGAATGTATATTAATAATACCAAAAAAAGTATTTAATAAATTACAATTTGATGAAATTAATTGTTCTGATTGGCATTTATATGCTATAGACTATTTATTAAGTATTCAAAAAGAAGGTTATGAAGCATATATAATACCATCAAAAGTTTATCATAAATCAAGTGGAGATTCCATGTCAAATAGTTATTATACTACATTAAAATTATTACAAAAGAAACATAGAACAAACTTAACTATTAATACATGTATGGGTGACTGGTTAACATTTTTACCTATAAACTTTCAAAAAAAATTATTTAAAAAAGATGTACTTGTTACAACAATTAACAAGATTAAAAATAAGTTTTAATTATTTTTTCATCTAATTTTTTACATATTTGATTCCAATTAAAATCAACATCAATAATTTCTTTTATCTTATATGGATCTTCTTTTATATTATCCCAATTTTGAATAGTTTTTATTAATTTATTTTTAAGATCTGTTACATCATCTATATTTATTATTTTACCATAATTTGTTTTATTTAAAATATCTTTAGTAGCTCCAACATCAGTAGCTAGAATATAATTTGCATAACTTGCTGCTTCTAATAAAGATATTCCAAAGCTTTCACTTTTAGACATACTACAGTATATACTTGATTTAGCATAATATTTTGATAATTCATTTTTATCACTAATATATCCTAAGTATTCTATTTTTTCTTTCATTAATGGATTTTGTTTATAATATTTAGATAGATATGTTTTAAATTCATTATTCATTTTACCAATCAGTATAAGTTTCCAATTAGTATTAATTTGTTTAAAAGCTTCTAATAATATATGTACTGATTTATTTTTTTTCTCAATTAATCCTACATAAAGTATAATATTTTCTTTTTTAAATGTTATTTCTCTTTTTTTAATACCATTAGGCAAATATAATAATTGATCTTTTTTTATTATATTACTTTTCAATAATTTATCATAATTTCTTAATGTTTCAATACTTACAATATTTACTGGTTTAAGAAGTAATTTAGTAAATATTCTTCTTAATGAAGGTAATAATCCTTTCCTATCTACTAAAAAATCAATTAAACTATTATTTGCATCTAATTTAAGGTAAATTTGCCCATTCTTATTTAATAATTTATAAAATAGAATATATTTAACTAATTCAAAGTATCTTAAATGATATATTTGTAATATATCTATTTTTTTAGAGTTTCTAAAAAGATATTTTATAACATCTTTTGTTAAATTACCTGTATTTTCCATATATTCTAATTTAAAATTATCTTCTTTTAAAGTATTATTTAAATAAGAATAATCATCATTATCATAAGTTACTATCTTAGAATCATAATTATAATTTCTTGAAAGAATATATGGAATCATACCCACATCTTTTGTTAAAATGTAATTATATAATCCAGGGAATATACAAACATATCTTATTTTTTCAGTACCCATAATAACTTCCTTTAAAAATAATAGATAAAGAAATTATGTTTCTTCATAACAAAATATTTCAATACCATTTTTTATTTTTTTAGTCATCTTTTTTTCATCAGCTTCTATAGGTGTATTCATTTCATCTAATAAACTAAATTCTTCTATGAATTCTTCTACCCTATATAAAAACCATGCTGTTTCTTCATCTTTTTCTTTTCTATTAAATAATGGATAATCAAATTTTTCAGTGCTATATCCTTTTTTTCCACTATATTCTATTGTTAATTCTTCATCATCATGTAATATAATTTCTACTTTTTTTATTCCTTTATTTTTTCTTAAATCTTCAAATGTATAATGATATTTTCTATATTCAGTCATGATATGAATCTCCATTATAAAGTGTTTTATATATAATATTATTAAATTACAATAATATAATTTTTTAGAACTTATATTTAAAATCATTAATTTTTTAATTTAATAAAAAAGTATATTAGTTTACATACATATAATAATGATTAATTAATTTTTACATAACCATTTATAGTGGAAATTAAGAAAAAACTACTAAATGGAGGATAATTATGAACAACAAAAACATACTTCTAATTATATTATGTCTTTGTATAGGAACAGCAGTAATAGGAACCGTATCTGCAACAGCAATAC
>JAUNXU010000113.1 GCA_030539615.1 Methanobacteriaceae archaeon
TATATTAATGCAAATGTTTGTATAAAAGCATTTACAAAAGATAATTAATTATTTTTCTCTTTTTTTTATTTTTTTATATAACTTCAATAATTTATTTAAGTATCTTCTTATAAAATATTAAGATTAAGAAAAGTAAAGATTAACAGAATCTTATTTTTTCTATTAACCAATCTTTTAAAAGATTTTTAGGTGAATTTTGAAAAATGTTAAGAAGAAATAAAGTTTTATTAATTATTACATTATCAATATTCTTATTATCTAGTGTTACAATAGTTTCAGCATCTAATAACACAGATAATAATAGTTTAATAAATAATGATAATAATTTAAAAACAGATATTAAGTCTTACACTAGTAATGATTATTATTTTAATGCTAGTATAACTAATGATAATGGTAATGGATCTAAAGATAATCCTTGGAAGACTATTAATAATAATCGAATAAACAGTATAACTAATAATAGTCAAGTTTACATATCTAATGGAAAATATAATATCACAGAACATATTGATTTTACTAATAATATGAATATTATTGGTGAAGATAATCAAGATACGATATTTTATGATTTGAATAAATCTTCAATTTATATTAAATCCGGTTCAAATATTACTATGTCAAATATTCATTTTATAGAAGAGCCTAGTTTAAAATATGAAATTGCAGATAATTTTATTACTAATGAAGGTTATTTAACAGTTAATAATACTAATTTTGAAAATAATCATGCTCTTGTAGGTGGTGTTATTAATAATTATGGTAGTTTAGTTATAAATAATTCAAAATTTATTAATAATTCATGTTATACTCAAGGTGGTGTAATTTATTCTGAAAATTTAATTAATAAATCTTATTTATATATTTATAATAGTGTTTTTTTAGAAAATTTTGTTGTAAGTAATTCTGATCTATTTTATGAATATTATGGTGGAAATGTAATTTATGCTTATAATACTATGTGTATTATTGATAATTCTATATTTAAAGATAATAATATTGATCCTAATTTGAATGAAACATTTGGTGGTGCTTTATTATTTAAAGATAGTATATTAAATATATCTAACAGTACATTTATTAATAATTCAGCAAGTATTGCAGGTTCAATTTATACATTAAATAGTAAAATAAATATTGAATCAACAAATTTTATTAATTCAAAAGCATTATATGGTTGGGGTGGAGCAGTAAGTATTCAAAATAGTAGTTCCACAATTAAAAATACTAATTTTACTAATTGTAGTTCATTAAATAATGTTGGTGGAGCTTTAATGATTTATCAAATGAATTATGAGGATATTTCAAATTCAAATACAACACAAAATGTTATTATAACAGATTCTTATTTTATTAATAATAATGCTTTTTATGGTGGAGCAATATGTACTTTTGGAACAATAAAAAATACAAGAGATACAACTTATTTAAATAATATATTACCTTCTGTTGTTAATATTACGAATTCATCATTCTTTGATAATTCTGCTTTATTTGATGGTGGAGCAATATATAGTATGTACAGTAATATTACTTCAATAAATAATAATTTTACTTATAATAAAATTAACAATACTAAAAGTTTAGGTGGAACAATATTTGCTTACAGAGGAAACTTAACAATTAACAAATCAGGAATAATGGATAATAACAATATCTCTTATGCTATATATAATCATGAAAATGATCTAAATATAACAAATTCAATAATTGAAACTAATCATGCAATAGATAACACACCTTATATTAAATTAAACACTACAAGAAGTAAATTCACAATAGAATCAAATTGGTGGACAAACAACAACCCCAACTGGAAACAACAATTAAACGACATTAAATACACACCAAAAACATGGACTATAATGAAATTCACAAATACAACACCATTAAATGAAACTACAATCAATTTAACACTAAGTCTAAACACTTTAAACAATGGTAAACCAATAACAGACTTACCAATAAGATACGCAGTATTTAATGCAACTAATGGAATATTAAAAATCAATGAAACATTTATCCAAGGAGAAATCAACAACACCCATACAGGAAATTATGGTGATATAACAGCTACAATTGATGGATACACTATAAAACTATCAAACAAAGAAATACCAACACTAACATCAAACAACATAACAACAACTCCTGGAAAAACCATCCAAATAACAGCAAACATCAACAATGATACAACAGGTTATGCAATAATAAAAATAAACAACAACACAATCTCACCAAAAATAAGAATAACTAATGGCCAAATAACATACAACTACACAATACCAGGAAATTACCAAATAAAAAACTACACAATAACAATCAAATACTCAGGAGACAAAAAATACCAAAACAACACAATAAACACTATCTTAACTTTAGAAAAAACAAACACAATAATACAAATCAAACCCATAACAACAACACCCAAAACAAACACCCTACTAGAAGCAATAATAACAAACGACCAAGGATATAAAATAACAAGTGGAAATGTAGTATTTAAAATAAACAATAAAACAATCACACCTAAAATACAAGTAACCAATGGAATAGCACAATACAACTACACAACACCAAAACAAGAAAAAACATACAACATAACAGTAGCATACAGTGGAAATAAAAATACAAACCCAAATAAAAATGATTCACAACTAATAATAACAAAAAATGCTACAGAAAATATTTCAATAACAGATAAAATATTAACAAATCCAATAATTATACTGCCTGAAAACTATGATTTAAGAAAATTAGGACTTGTAACACCTGTTAAAAATCAAAAAGGAAAGGGTTCTTGTTGGGCATTTGGAATGATTAGTGCAATAGAATCAGCATTATTAAAACAATACAATGTTACTTATGATCTTTCAGAAAATCATATGCAAAATTTAATGGGATTATATTCCCAAATAGGAATGAATATGTATGAGGGTGGAAATATTTTTATGAGTATGGGATATCTTGCAAGTTGGTTAGGTTGTGTAAATGAAACATCAGATCCTTATTTTGATTTTAATATGATTTCTCCAAAAATTGATGAAATTTTCCATATTCAAAATATTATAAAAATTGATGGTAAAAATAATTTAACTGATAATAATAAAATAAAAGAAGCAATAATAAAATATGGAGTTTTAGATGCATCACTTTATTTTGATGAGAAATATTATAATAAAACAACATCTAGTTTTTATTATTATGAAACTGGATGTAATCCTAATCATGCAATTTCAATAGTTGGTTGGGATGATAATTATGATAAAAATAATTTCAATACCCCATCTAAAAATAATGGTGCTTTCATAGTTAAAAATAGTTGGGGAAATGATTGGGGTGAAGATGGTTATTTTTATGTATCATATTATGATACTGTATTTGCTTTTGAAGGATGTACTGCAATATCCAATGT
>JAUNXU010000002.1 GCA_030539615.1 Methanobacteriaceae archaeon
AAAAATAATATAAAAAAAATAAAATAAAGAGAAATATAATGGAAAATAGAAAAAGTAAAAAACGAGAATGGAAATTAAATCAAATAACACAAACAAATCAATGCACTAATTGTGGAATATGCACATTAGTATGTCCAAATAATAAAATAATACAAGAAGATAAATCCTCATTAATAAAGCCCTGTTTAAGAAAAGGAAATGGTAATTGTTATGATGTATGTCCAAGAATATCAATAAATAGTTATCAAATAAAAATAAGAGAACAATTAAATTCAAAACAATATATAACAAATAATACAAAAAAAGAATCCCTAAAAACAATAATAAAAACATTATTAAACACAGATAAAATAGATGCAATAATAAAAATAGAAAATGATCATTGGAATCAAATAAAAGTTATAACAAAAGAAGAAAATCAATATAAAATAGAAAAATTAAATACAATAAATCAAATTAAAAAATTAGATCTTAATACAATAGCAGTAATTGCACTTTCCTGTCAAATAAATGCTTTAAGAAATATACAATATTTCTCAAATTTAAAAGGACATAAATTAAAAGAAAATGAAAAAGAAAAAATACCTGAAATAAAATATTTAATAGGTCAATATTGTATGGGGATCTATAATAAAAAAGATTTAAAACAGTTACTTAAAAAAGAAGATATTGATAAAGATACAATAGAAAATATACATACAACAAAAACAGAATTAATTATAAAAACAAAAGATACAACATGCAAATTACCCTTACCTGAAATAGGAATAAATCCTGGATGTAACTTATGTGATGATTATGAATCAAAACAAGCAGACATGTCTATAGGTACAATTAATAATAAAACAAGCATAATATTAAGAACAGCAAAAGTACAAAAATTTAAAGAGATATTACAATTAAAAGAAGATAATGAAAACTTAATAAAACAAGAAAAGCAAGATAAAAAATATAAATTTGAAAAAACAATATCTGAAAGACAAGAAACTAATGAACAAATATCTCCTTATTGGATAGCAAGTACTCCTGGAGTAGTAAAACAAGCAGATGAAAATTATTTTATAAGAATCAGATCAAAACAAGCTGGATGGTATACTCCTAATGAAATAAAAAATATATCAGAAATAGCAATGAAAAATAATTCACGAATAAAAATAACAACAAGAGGATTATTTGAATTACATGATATTAATCCATTAAAAATAATGGATGTTATTCATGAATTAGATGAAAAAGATTTAAAAACGGGATCAGAAGGTCCATTAGTTCGAGGAACAATAGCTTGTCCTGGACAAAATAATTGTAAAAAAGCATTAATAAATACTGAAAATTTAAGACAAGAAATATCTAATAAGTTTGAAGAACAACCAACACCATATAAATTTAAAATAGCAATAAGTGGTTGTCCAAATAAATGTGTAAGGCCACAGATACATGATTTTGGAATAGTTGGTGTAACATATCCTGAAATTGATCCAAAGAAATGTTGTAAATGTGGTCGATGTCAAGATGTGTGTAAAATTGAAGCAATAAATGATAAAATTGAAATAAATGAATCTTGTATTGGTTGTGGAATGTGTATAAAAGCATGTCCTCATAATGCAATAAAAATACGAAATTCAGGTTATGAACTTTTTATTGGTGGAAAATCTGGACGAGAACTTGTGGAAGGAATAAAGATATATGTTGATTCTCAAGAAGAAATTGTGCCTTTAATTGAAAAAACAATTAATTTGTATATTGATTTGGCTAAAAAACCCCAAAAAGAAAGATTAGCTACAACTATAAAAAATTATGGTAGAAAAAATTTTATTAATAGATTATGTTAAATGAAATAACTAAAAAGTTTACAAAGGAATTATTGAAGTATTATAATTTAAATTCTCATAAAAGTCATGAAATACAAAATATTATCGAGTCTAGTAATCAATTACAAGAAGATGTGGATATGTATTTAAATCAAAAAGAGATTATTATGTTATCTTATAAACAATCGGATACTATGAATTTAATCTTAGCTGATGCTAAGAAACAATATGATTTATTAAAAAGTAGTATTTATAATTTAGGTGAAGATTTTGATAATGATTTGAAAAGTGAGTATTTATCTATGATAGATAAGCAATTCAATTTAGTATTTAATTATTAAATTATATTTTTTTTATTTTTATGTTGTTAAAATGTGGTATAAATTACTTGTTTAAGGTAGATGTTTTAAACTATTTTTTATTTTTTTGAGTAGTTATTTCTTTTTTAATTATTTTTGAACATTTAATTATGGTTTTCTTAAAAAAATAATAAAAAATTAAATTAAAATTTCTTGAATTTTAATTAAGTAATTTTTATTAATTGTAGTATTTTGGTGATTTTTTTATATAAAAATTATAAATGTTTATAATAATAATTATTTTTTATTAACTTTTTCTAATTCATATCTTTAATTTAAAGTAAACTGTGTTAAATCTAATTTTACAACTTTTAATAAAATAAATGAATACCTATAAAAAATTAATAAATTTTAAAGTAAATTAAAAATAATAATATTAATATATTAAAACACATAAATAGTAATGGTTAAAAATGGATTCTGTTTTTAACTATGAAACATGAAATTAAAGAATGTTTTATTACACTGTTTTTTGCTCAAAATGTCTGATTTAAAAAATAGGAAGAGGTAATGACAATGATTAACATTAAAAAATTGTTTATCTTTGTATTATTGTCTCTTCTGTTGATTGCGGGACTATCAGCAATTGATGCTGCTAATAGCGATAATCATTCAATATATGACTCAACAATAAACAAAATAAACACAGAACAAAATACGCAAATAGGCCTTCAAGATAACATAGACAAAAAAATAACTGGAAACATGAATGAGCAAGTTAAAACAGTAAGTGCTGAGATAAGTGAAAATACAAAGAAAGTAAGTGCAAAACAAACTGGAAATACACAATTATCTAATCATGAAACACAAAACCTTGAATCAACTAAAAACTGTGATGAAATAGATGATAATTCATTCGAAATTTCTGAAAATAAACAGGTTATATCTTTAAAAAATGGAAATAATTTAATTAATTTTTTAGAAGATAATAATCATGTTAATGTCGCAGAAACAGCTTATGGAATGTCATTAAAAAATGAAAGTATGGACGAAGCAGATTTTGTTCTATCTGAAAAAGTTCAAAAAATTTCATTAAAAAATGAAATCATTTATGAGGAAACAAAATTTAATTTATCTACTTCTGAAGATAAAAAATCTTCAGAAAAGGAATCTGTTAATTCTGATTCAGAAGAAATAAATAATGTTTCACTCAAAAATGAAAGCATGGCTGTTAATATGTCATTAGATAATACTAATGATATTATAATAAAAGAAAGTACAGGTATTAATAATGTGAATGTTTCTGAACTTTCAGAAAATAAACAAAGTGCATCATTAAAAACTGTAACACTAAATAATGTAACAGTTAATGATACTGTTTCATTAAAAAGCGTAACAAATATATACGAAAATAACACAATCTATGTAAGCCCATTGGGTAATGGAAGTGGTAACAGTACTGATAATCCAACTACATTGAATAAAGCTATAACTAATATAGCTAAAAATGGTAATTGGACTATTAATGTTGCTGGTGGGGTATATAACTTCACACGTTCTTTAACAATTGGAACAAACAATAATGCTGTTAATATAACTATTAATGGAGATGTTAATGAACAAGTAATATTTGATGGATTAAATAAATCTAAAATGTTTTATTTATCAAATAAAGGTACTACATTAACTGTAAATAATCTAAACTTTATTAATGGTGCTTCTGGCATTACTCCATATGGAGGAGCAATATTTTGTAGAAATGGAAACTTAAACGTAAACAATTGTAATTTCACAAATAACAAAATTAATATTCCTAGTGGATCTGGTGGTGCAATAGCATTTTATGATGATAATACAAACACCAATACATTAAACATTACAAATTGTAACTTCATAAATAATTATGGAGCACGTTTTGGCGGAGCTTTAAGAATATGGTATGAAAACAGCACAAATAGTGGTCGTGGTGGATACATGGAAAATATAACTGTATTCATTGACAATTGTAACTTCATAAATAATTCAGTAAATTCTGAAAGAGACGAAAACGGAAATTCAGGATCACGTGGAGGAGCAATAAATATACATGCTATTAAGTCAAACATCACAAACTGTAATTTTACTGAAAATTATGCAAGAGATTGTGGTGGAGCTATAAGAACTGACTCTGTATTATACCTAGAAAACTGTATTTTTGATAAGAATTCCATTGGAGAAACGGATAAAATACATGGTGATGGAATTGCCATTTATAATAACAACGGAGAAAATGGGATATATGATAGCGATTTATATCTTATAAATTGTACTTTTGAAAACCATGCAACAAATACTGGTAGAGGAACCATATTTAATATGGGAGATGCTAACATTATTGTATATGGAGAATGTAAATTCATAAATAACTCTGCTGTAAATGGGGGTATATTTTATAACGATGGTGGAAACATTAAAATAGATCATGGAGTAAACTATTTCGAAAATAATTTTGCAACCAATAATGGTGGAGTAATATACAACAATGGCGGAATAATGAATATAAGTGAAGTTATTGTTAAAAATAATTTTGCAACCAATAATGGTGGTTTTATTTATAATAATGGAGGAAGTATTTACATAAATAATAACTCCAATATTAAAAACAATAAAGCAACTAATGGTGCAGTTTTATATAACAATGCTAAATCAAAATCTATTATGAAAATAGAAGATTCATTATTTGAAAATAACTCTGCAAGTGAAAATGGAGGAGTAATGGAAATAATTGGAGTTAGTGAATTAAGTTTTAATGCTCTAGAAATAGAAAATGCTAAATTCATTAATAACAATGCAAATAAGGGTGGTGTA
The DNA here is from genome assembly GCA_030539615.1 of Methanobacteriaceae archaeon. Classification (GTDB taxonomy): domain Archaea; phylum Methanobacteriota; class Methanobacteria; order Methanobacteriales; family Methanobacteriaceae; genus Methanosphaera. The sequence continues at coordinate 4,955 of JAUNXU010000002.1, forward strand.
ATATACACCCAAGCAAGTATTAACATTATTTCATCAGAATTTGAAAATAACATCGCATCTGAAGGTGGAGTAATATACAATTTATTACCTTTAAAAACTCAAGATGGTGATGTTAAAGTAGTGGCTACTGATTCAATTTTTAAATATAACAAAGCTACTAATGGAAACGGTGGAGTAATCTATAATAATGGAATTATAAATATTGATAATAACCAATTTATAGATAATTTTGCAACCAATAATGGTGGAGTAATATACAACAATGGCGGAATAATGAATATAAGTGAAGTTATTGTTAAAAATAATTTTGCAACCAATAATGGTGGTTTTATTTATAATAATGGAGGAAGTATTTACATAAATAATAACTCCAATATTAAAAACAATAAAGCAACTAATGGTGCAGTTTTATATAACAATGCTAAATCAAAATCTATTATGAAAATAGAAGATTCATTATTTGAAAATAACTCTGCAAGTGAAAATGGAGGAGTAATGGAAATAATTGGAGTTAGTGAATTAAGTTTTAATGCTCTAGAAATAGAAAATGCTAAATTCATTAATAACAATGCAAATAAGGGTGGTGTAATATACACCCAAGCAAGTATTAACATTATTTCATCAGAATTTGAAAATAACATCGCATCTGAAGGTGGAGTAATATACAATTTATTACCTTTAAAAACTCAAGATGGTGATGTTAAAGTAGTGGCTACTGATTCAATTTTTAAATATAACAAAGCTACTAATGGAAACGGTGGAGTAATCTATAATAATGGAATTATAAATATTGATAATAACCAATTTATAGATAATTTTGCAAGTGAAAATGGAGGAGCAATATTCAATTATGGTAATGAAGCAACAAAAACTGACTTCGTATTTGTGAATAATAATGCATTTATAAACAATATTGCAACTAATGGTGGAGCATTATATTTAAAAAATAGTACTAAAGTAAGTATGAATAATACTTTATTTAAAAATAATAATGCAACAAATAAAGGTGGAGCAATATACACTGAAGGTACAAAATACCTTACAATAACAAACAGTAGTTTACAAAATAATAAAGCAAAAGTTGGAGGAGCAATAAACTCTGAAAACACATTAGTAAACATAACTTACTCTATCATATATAATAACACAGCAGACGGAACTTGTACAGGAATAACTGCTGATAGTTCAAGTACAGCATATTATAATTGGTGGGGAACAAATAGTTTATCTGATGATAAAATAGAAGGAATAAGTGCAAAATATCCTGTAATATTAGAAATAAATGGAAAATTAAATATAGATCAAGAAGAAACAAATTTCTTAGTGTCATTAAACAAATATTTAGATGATGATGGTCAATTAAAATCATTACCTGAAAATGGTAATTTCCCATCAGAACTAGTATATTTAACAACTGACATGAATGGATTATTTGTCTCAACAAATACTAATATTGATCTTTTAACAACTGTAAATGGACAATATAATGGAAAAATCACATCTAAATGCATAGTTTATGCAACATTAAATAATCAAACTGTAAGTCTACAAGCACCTGAAGGAATAATCATAAATGTACAAGATATTACAACAAATTATAATCAAGAAATTATTATACCTGTTGAAATAACTTGTGATTATGGAATAGTAAATGAAGGTAATATAGTTATTACAATTAACGGTAAAGGTTATAAAGCTAATGTAATTAATGGCATAGCAAATATAACCTATACTGGATTTGATAATGTAAATACATATAATATGGATGTTGAATACATTAATTCATCTAACAATTATAATTATAAATCAAGCAATGCTACTTTAACTATTACTCCAAACAATGTTGAAGTTTTAGTTAATGATATTGTATTAGATTATAATAAAATTGAAGATATTCTTGTAACTGTAAAAGGTAATGATAGTACTTTATTAAATGGTACTGTTACTATTACAATTAATGGTAAAGATTATTCTGCTAATGTAATTAATGGAAAAGCAATAGTATCATATGATGGATTTGATGATGTAAATGTATATCTTATGGATGTTGAATTTGTAAGTGATTCTAAAAATTATAATAGTGGAATAACCACAGCAACATTAACTATTAATAAAATTAATACAGTAGTTTCAGTTTCTGATGTTACTGTACTTTATGGTGAATCTGTAAAGATTCCTGTAAATGTTAATAATGCTTTAAATGGTACTGTTACTATTACAATTAATGGTAAAGATTATTCTGCTAGTGTAACTAATGGAAAAGCAATAGTATCATATGATGGTAATGATAATGTAAATAATTATGATTTAAAAGTCAAATTTACAAGTGCTTCTGAAAATTATGAAAATAAATTAATAGTAAAAACTATTACAATATTACCATTAGATACAACAGTATCAGTATCTGATGTAAATGTAAAATATCTAAATAATGTAGACATAACCGTTAATGTTATAGCTAATAATATTCCTTTAAATCAAGGAACTGTTACTATTACAATTAATGGGATTGAATATACAACTAAAGTAACTAATGGTAAAGCAGTAATAAATTACTATGCTAAGGATGATGTTGGATCATACAAAATATATGTTAACTATATTAGTGCTTCAGATAATTATAAATCTGGAACAACTAATGCAGATTTAACAATAAGCAAATTAGATACTATAATTGAAGTAGATAATCCAGTAATTACAGAAAAAACAACAGAATTAAATGTTTCTGTTAAAGATGAACACGGAAATCCAATAAATGATAGTGAAATAACTATTGTAATTAATGAAAATGAAAAAAAAGTTGCTGTTAAAGATGGAGTTGCTATTATACAAACTGATGATTTGAATGTAACTGATGATTCAGACATAATTATAATAAGTGAAGAAACAACCAATAATAAAAAAGGTGAAATCACTGAAAAAATAATAGTTATTGGTGATGTTAACATAACAGTAAATGATGTTAAAGCCATAATAGGTGATAACGTAACATTTAATGCAAATGTAACATATAATTCTGGAAGTAATATTTTAGAAGGAACTGTTGTATTTAAATTAAATGAAAATACAATAGGTAAAGCACTAATTAATAATGGAAAAGCAACATTAACATTTAATATACCAGATGATTGGACAGCTAAAGATTATATTATAACAGCAGTTTATGTAAATAATTCTAGAAGATCAGTAGCTAAAGGAATATTAACTCTTGGTAAAATAACAACAAATATTGAAACATATGATATAAAAACTGTTAGTGGAACAGAAGTTAAATTCTTAGCAAAAGTCACTGATTCAAATGGAAATCTCATGACTACTGGAAAAGTTATATTTAAAATTAATGGACGAGAAATAGGTTCTACTTCAGTTTCAGAAGGTTTAGCTAGTTATACATTCAGTATTCCTGATTGGTCTGCAAAAGATTATACTATAACTGCAGTGTATGGTGCTAATAATCTTTATGAAAGATCAGAAGCTAATGCTGGATTAATACTAACTAAAACTTTTGCTGTTGTTAATGTATTTAATGTATCAGCATTACCTGGAACAAATATAAATCTTACAGCAACTGTTACAACACCTGAAGGAAATTTAATTTCTGAAGGACAAGTTATAATAAAAATTAATAATATAACTGTAGGATTTGCTGATGTTATTGATGGAAAAGTAACTTATGAATATGGAGTGCCAGACGACTTTAAAAATGTAAATTATGATATAGTAATGCAATATATAAATAATAGAAAAATTGCAGATTTAGAGGGATATGAATCTTCAGCAATATTATCAATTGAAAAACAAAATACTAAAGTATTATTAAATAATATGACTGGATTTGCAGGATCAAGTATAAAATTATCTAGTTTATTTACTAAAGAAATAACTGGAAGTATTTTTGTAGATGGTCATGCAGTGTTTAAAATTGATGGTAGAACAGTAACTAATGTACTTGATGTTAAGAATGGAATCGTAGATTATGAGTACACCATACCTGAAAACTTTGTTGGAACTCACAGTTTAAGTGTAGTTTACAGTGGTAATGGTCATTTATACTCTGCAAATGAAGTAGCAACATTAACAGTATATTAAATCAATAACAAATAAAAAAAGGATTTAAAAATAAGATTATTACTTTTTTAATCTTATTTTGCCTTTTTTTTAAAAAAAAAGAAAAAAATTTTTTTTATTATATATTTTTTAATCGCAAAATATAATAATAACTTATTATAAATTATAATAATAGTGAACTAAAATTCTAATTTTATATTTATAATAAATAGTCCCGTAGGGTAGTGGCAATCCTCCTGGTCTTTGGAACCGGGGACAGCGGTTCGACTCCGCTCGGGACTACTATAATTTAATTTAAACATAATATAATGCTCTTTTTATAATAAAATTATTTCTAAAAATTATTCTATTTTTTAATTATTTTACTAAAAAAAAATATTTCATTTTATATTAAAAAAATTAATGGTGTGTGTATAAAATAACAGAAAAAATACTAATTGCAGGATCAAATACAACTCAAGTATCAAAATCTCTAAAAGAAAAAGGATACATCGTATATGCAACAAGTTATTTTAATAATGTAGATCAAAGAAAATACACAGATAAATTAATAACACCAACAAAAAAACAAATAACAAAAGAATATAACCCTGAATTAATAGAAACTTTAGCAAAAGAATATACAAATGAAGTGGATCGTATAATCTGTTTAGCAGGTGTAAGACCTTGGAAATTACCAAAAAATAAAATAATTGGAAATAAAAATACAGAAAAAATTGATGATAAATATAAACAATATCAAAAACTTAAAAAAGATTTTCAAATACCTGAAACACATAAATTAAACTCAATACAAGAAGCAAAAGAAATATCAAAAAACTTTCCAAAAAAAAAATACATAACTAAACCTATACAAGGTTGTGGTGGAGTAAATATTAAATGGTTAGAAAATACATTAGAACAAGAAAAACCGTTTTTATTACAAGAATATGTTAATGGAACTCCATTAAGTTCATCATTACTTAGGACACCTAATAATAATACATGTGTAATTACAACATCACAGCAAATAATTGGATCACAAAAATTAGGGCAACATCCATTTGGATACTGTGGAAATATAACTCCAAGTATACAAGAAACTAAAAAGATAACTAATATTTCAAAGAAGATTGCTGAAACTTATAAATTAATAGGGTCAAATGGTGTTGATTTTGTATTGGATGATAATAAATTATATTTAATAGAAGTAAATCCACGAATACAGGGAACAATAGAATGTATTGAAAATAGTTATAATATAAATTTACCTGAAGCACATATAGATGCTTGTTCTAATAAAATAGTAACAATACCTGAACCAAATCAATTTAGTATAAAGTTAATTTTATTTGCAAAACAAAATTTAGTATATAAGCATGTTAATTTAGAGGGTATACAAGATATTCCTCCTGAAAATATGAAAATACAAAAAGGTGAACCAATATTATCAGTAGTGACTTCTGATAAAATTTTAGAAAATGCAATGAATAAAGCAGAAAATATTCAAAGACAAATTTATTTTAATCTTGAAAGATAATTATTTTTTTTAATATGTTGTTTGAATATTTTTCTTAGTTTTATGTATTTAATAAACTATTATTTATCCAATATATAACTACTGTTAAAATTACTTTAATTTATTTTACTTGTTAATTTTTTAATATGTTTTGATTTTTATTAGTGTGGTACTGAAATTTTTATTTTTATGTTGTTATAATCTATATGTGTTCTCTGTTTTTTTTATTTTAATAATTTTATGATTTTTTTTTAGTGTATCTAATTTAACTAATTTTAAATTTTTTTATTTTTTTTAAGTTTTTTTGAATAATATTTAAATATTTTTTATTTTAATATATTAATTTTTAACTAAAAGTTATATACCTTGAATATGAAATTTATAATTTGAAGGTAATTTAATAATAAAAATAATAATATCAGTAAAAATTCAGTAATAAAAAAAAATAATTAATTAAAAATATTTTAAATTACCCTTAAAAAACATAAGGAGTCAATGATTTTAATGAGTATGAAACAAGATGTTCTAGATGTACTTTCTGGAAAAACAGTAGAAAAGACACCAGTATTAAGTGCAACAACATGTGGAATAGTAGATACAATGGATTATGCAAAAACAAATTATCCTGATGCACATAAAGATTCAAATGAAATGGCAAGATTAGGAAGTGCATTGCATGATTTGACTGGCTTGGAATGTGTAAGGGTACCATTTTGTTTAACTGTTGAAGCAGAAGCTATGGGTTGTGAAATAGATTTTGGAAACAATGATAAATCAGCTGGAGTTGCAAGTACTCCATATAGATCATCTGAAGATATAACTGTTCCTGATGATATAGCAGAACTTGGTAGAATACCAACAGTTTTAAAAGCATTACAATTATTAAAAGATGAATATCCTGAAGTACCAGTAATTGCTGGTGCAGTAGGTCCATTTACTTTAGCTGGACATTTAATTGGTGTTGAAAATATCTTGAGAAAAATATTAACTGATTATTTAGATGTTGAAGCAACAATTGATATAGCTATTGAAGTATTAGAACAGTATTTAACTGCAATAAATGAAGTAAATCCTGATATAATTTGTTTTGCAGATCCTAATTCATCACCTGAATTATTAAGTCCATTTGATTATAAATTTATATCAAAACCAGCACTTCAAGAAATATCAGAAGTAGTAAAACCTAAAAGTATACTTCACATATGTGGGAGAACAAAACCAATAATTCCTGATATGTTAGAATCAGGCTTTGATGGAATAAGTATAGAAGAAAAATGTCCAATGGATGAAGCACAAGCAATAAAAAGAGAAATGAATAGTAATGTGGCAATTGTAGGTAATATATCTACTAGTAAAACATTATTTTATAGTCCAATAGAAGATGTTAAAAAAGAATGTACAGAAGCATTACAAGCAGGTACAGATATTCTTGCACCAAGTTGTGGAATTGCAATGAGATCTCCAACAAAAAATATTCAAGCAATGGTAGATGCAAGAAATGAATTTTATGAATAAATATATAATGATAAAGTTGTAATTATCTATAATTTTTTAAATACAACTTTATTATTTCTTTTTTTAACTTCAAATTTAATATACATATTTATTAATATCTTTATAATCAAAATAAAATTTTAGATAATAACTTGATTTAATAATTATTTAAAATAAGTATTTTATATTTAAATAACATATATATATAATATAACATAATATTTTTTTAAGGGAAGTGAATAAATTCATGACATATTATGAAGATCCATTAGAAGATTACTTAAAAGATCCTGATAGACGAGCAAAATTATTCATGATTTTTACAGGTCTTATGATTATATCCACATTTTTAATTGCAATAGGAACTATCATGTTTATATTATTAACATTAAATATAATTTAATTCTTTTTTTTTAAATTTAGTAAAAAAAATAGTAGTAAGTGGAGGTTATTTTTTTTTATTCTATATTATCTTCACTTGTTAATCTATCATAAAATGTTTGCATTGTTCTTTGGAATTTTTCTCCTTCTGATGCAGATATCCATTCAAATATAAATCTTTCAGGATCAATACCAAATTCAGGTAATATTTCTTTTACAAATGTTGCACGACGATTCCATTTATAATTTCCAGCATCATAATGACAATCTCCCATATGACAACCACCAACAAATACTCCATCAGCACCTTCTTTAAATGCTTTAAATATCATTGATGGTGTAATTCTTCCAGAACACATTACTCTTATAATTCTTATTCCTGAGGGATATTGCATTCTTGAAGTTCCAGCAGTATCTGCACCACCATAACAACACCAATTACAACAAAATCCGACAATTTTTGGATGTTCTTTACTCATATTATAAATCTCCCTTTAAATTAATCTTCCTTTTCATGTTTATTCCTTTAATGGACTATAAATTGGTGGAAGTTCATCACTATGTCCTGCTTCATATCCTGATATTTCTTTATATTTATTTTGCATTCTTTGGTATATTCTAGCTATTGGAATTTCCATTGGACACACATCTTCACATTGACCACAATTTATACAACTATAAGCCATGTGTGATATTCGAACTGCTTGGAATGTCAATGGATTTCTAGTGGTAGAATCATCTTTATAGAAATCTCTTTCTAATTCGCATCCTATACAATAACATATAGGGCAAATGTCTCTACAACTGTAACATTCAATACATCTATTCCAATAATTATCCCATTGATTTATGGAAGGATATTCTTTTTCTAAATATCTCTTCTGGAATTTATTACCCATTTTTATCATAACTTTTTCAATTTTAGATCTGATAGCTATAGGTTTTTCACCAGGAGTTTTAGTTTCAACATAACCTTTATTTTCTGCATTTTCAATTATTTCTTTTCCTTTTTGAGAAGTAACTTCAACAAATGTCCATCCATTAGCTGAACCCCAATTACCACATGCTAAATCAGCTTGTCTTGGAATTTTATTAACACATCGACGACAATTTTCTCGTCTACCATATCCTTCATCTTCAAGATCATCAATTTTTACAGATTTTTCAGTTCCATCCTTAAGTTCTATTATGAATTTTCCTTTATCAATTTCTTCTTTGACAACATCTTGTGGATCAGTATCATAAAATAATTTAATCATTTTTTCTGCTGTAACAGGTTTTACTGTTCCACCACAATTTAATCCTACTGTGATAATATTTTCAGGATTTATTTGATGTCTAATTTCAAGTTCTTTTATAGCCATCATATCACATGGTTTTACAGAAATAGCAACTTTTTTATCTTTAAGTTCTTTACTTAATAAATCACCATATAATGTTGGTGAACAATGTAATGATCCACAACTATTAATTATCTCATCTGAATTTTCAATAAATGTTGGTATTCCATCATAAAGATCTTCACCTTTAGTTAATACAAGTACACCATCAACTATTTTTTCATCTAAGAGATATTTGAATATAGAACTAACAGCTCCACCACATTCTCCACTTTCATGTAATTGTTCATTTTTTGCCTTAGCAAGTAAATATTCATTATCCATTTTTTAATTCACCTAGTTTGATTTAAATGAAAATATTTTTTTTTCATTCAATTAATTTTTCAATAATTTCTTCTAAGTTTGGTGTAGTTGATGTGAGTACCTTAGAAAATTTTTGTGTTGTACCAACCATATTTGTAAATGAACCATCTTTTTTTACCCATGAAACATCAGGAAGTACAATATCTGATAATTTATTTGTATCATTAAATGAGTTATTTTCAGTAACTAAAAAGTCTATTTTTTTAACAATATCTTCTCCAACAAGTTCTACAAGATCACATTCAACAGCAAAGACAGTATCAACTGAATTCAATAAGTTTATTAATTCATCAGTAGTTACAGGATTTAATGAATTACTTGCTCCATTATCATTACATTCTTTTAAAGCAATTATTGTTTTTAAATTCTTATTTTTTGATAAATCTTCTAATTTTTTTATATCTTTATTGTCATCAAGTTTTCCAATGATTATGGATAATTCTTCATCAAATTCATTAAGAATATTTTCATCAATTTTGTCTAGATAATCTTTAATTGATTCAATTTTAACATATTCATCAGAATTTATACCTGTTATAGTTTCATCAGCTGTATCAACAGTTATTATTTTTGCACCATTATCTTTTGCAATAATAATACGACGACCTAATAATGGATTTTCTTTTAATATATCTCCAACAATTAAAATAACTTTAGAATTATTTATATCATCATAAGTTGTATCTGTTTTTAATGGCAAAACATTATTTGCAATAGGATATACTAAATTATCAATACCATACTCATTTGCTAATTTTTTAAGAGCATCACATTCTTCATTAGTACATTTTCCAGAACCAATAATCAAAGTTTTAGATGGATTATTTTTAAGTTTATCTTTTACATGTATTATTGCATCATCAAGGTCTGCTTCTTTATCATTAATAAATGCATTTTTAATTTCTTGATTAGCTTTTTCATAAATATTTCTACCATTGTTACAGTTTTTACCTTCATTTATAGGATGTCTTTTATATGGGAAAGTCCGAGTTATAATTCCATTATCTTCAACTAGGTTTAAACCACAACCAACGCTACAGTAGGAGCAGATCGTATGTTTTATTTTCATTCTTTGTCTCCGTTAAGTATTTTTTTTATAAATTAACTGTATCTAATATTTTAAATAAAAAAATAAAAATTAAAAATTAGATACAAAATTTATTATTTTAATTAATTTAATATTTCTGCAGATAATATTTGAATATCTAATTCAGCTTCAAGATAATCTTTGATTTCATTACCAAAATCAATGAAATGGTTGGTTTTTAAATGTTTGTCTAAAATTTCTTTAGATTCCCATTTTTCAACAAATGTTAATGAGTTATCTTCAGTTGAACTATATAAATTATAATCTATATTTCCATTTTCAGCACGTGAATTTTTAATTAAATTTTGAGCAGCATCAATAATTTTATTTTCTGAACCTTTTTTTGGAATGGCTTTTGCTAAAACAAGTATCATTTTTAACAAATCCTGTTTTTATTCAGTGAATTTTTTTATTCCAGTAATTCTTAATCCACCATAATGGGATCTATGTTTTATATTTAATCCTATTAATAATGGAGTTATTTTTTCAACTATTCGTGCTTTTTCAAGTTTTCCACAGTCAACACATTCTACTCCTGGAATCTTGTTGATAAGTTTCATAGCTGTTATTTTTGCTTCATTATCATCACCGGAAATTAAACAATCACAATCAATTGTTTCTGGAATATTTGAAAGATGTGAGTTACTAATGTTATTAAATCCTGATACAACTTTAACTCCAGTTCCTTTAAGAAGTTTTTGAGTTCTTTCAGCAGCAGATCCTTCCATTAAATCAATAAATCTTGCAGGTGATCCTCCAATTGCTGTTTCTAATGGTACTGTTGCATCAATTAATATTTTATCTCCAACAAATTCTTTTATTGATTTTAATGTAGCTTTTTGAGCAACAAGTGGAACTGTTAAAATAAGTAAATCTGCATGTTTTGCAGTATCTTCATTAGACATTCCTTTCATTGAAACATCATAATCTTTAAGGTCTTCTTCAAGGGTGGTTTTAACAATATCTAAAGCTTTTTCTTCTTTTCTAGATCCGATTATGATATCAACTCCTTCTATAGCTAATCTCATACCAATACCTAATCCTTGAGGTCCAGTACCTCCAATAATTCCAACAAGCATATTTTTTTTCCTCCGTTATAAAATAAAATCTTTAATATTTCATGATTAAATTATTTTATATAAAAAATTATCATAATAAAATGTTTTTTGGTTATTAAATTGGTTTAAAAAAAAGTAATCAATATAATTAATTATTATATTGATCATACAATGTATAATTTATTCGTCTATAAGTACTACTGGTTTAATTAAATCTCTTGGTTTATCTTTCATAAGCATTAAAGCATCTTCAACTTTGTCAAGTCCATTGAACTTGTGGGTAACTAAGGATTCAGGATCTATACGTCCATGTTGTACAAGACTTGCTAATCTTTCCATTCTTACTTTTCCACCAGGACAAAGACCTGTAGCAATATCTATGTTTGCCATTCCACATCCCCATGCTTCTCTTGGAAGTGGTACTACATCTGCTCCACTTAAATAGTTTACATTAGAAATTACTGAACCTGCTTTTGCCATTTTTACTGCTTGAGGCCAAACATCCATATTTCCTCCAGCAATAATTACTGCATCTACACCTTCACCATCTGTTGCTTCTCTGATTTGTTCATCAATTTCTCCTTCTTTATAGCTAATAATGTCTGTTGCACCATATTCTTTAGCTACTTTTACACAGTTTGGCCTAGTTCCTACTGCAAATATTCTTCCTGCACCTAATAATGCTGCTCCTCCAACAGCTGATAATCCTACAGGTCCGATACCTATAACAGCTACAGATGCTCCTAATTTAATTTTAGCATTTTCTGCACCCATCATTCCTGTTGAAAACATATCAGATAACATTACTGCTGCTTCAGGTTTCATACCTTCAGGAAGTTTTGCTAGATTTGCATCAGCTAAATTTACGTGGAAATATTCACCAAATACACCATCTTTGAAATTTGAGAATTTCCAACCACCTAATGGTTGAGTTGTTTGTGAAGAAAATCCTCTTTGTGCTGCTTCATCTTCCCAATCTGGGGTAATTGCTGGAACAATAACTTTGTCTCCTGGTTTAATATCTACTACATCTTCACCAACAGTATCTACAATACCCACTGCTTCGTGACCTAGAATCATATCACGACGATCACCGATTGCACCTTCCCATACTGTGTGAATATCTGAGGTACATGGAGATAATGCTAATGGTTTAACTATTGCATCTCTACGTCCACATTTTGGTTTTTCTTTTTCTACCCATCCAACTTCATTTAGTCTTTTCATTGCAAATCCTTTAAATTTTGTCATTTTTGGTTTCACCTATATATTTTTTTAAATATTTTTTATTTATTTTTTAATTTAATATATTTAAGCTATTTAATACAATAAGAATATACCTGCTTTTTATTGTATTTTATTTTATTCAAAATTTAATTATTATTATGGACTAGGATATTTTCAATTTTATTAACTAAATATTCAGTTTTAGAAAAATGAAATACATGTAAACTAATTTTGGTTTGTAGTACTTTTTTTTTATTTTAAAAATATTCTAGTTTCATATTCCTATTTATAATGTTTAATCTATATAAATCTACTTAGAAAAAATATGGATTTTTAATAGTTTAAATTAACTTTAACAGCTTTATAATCACTAAAATAGTTTTATTAAATTAGATTATTCTATTTATTCTTTTATTTTATTTTTTATTTTATAATTTATCTATATAGTAAGATTATAGATTAGTTGATTTTTATTTTAGTGTTTTTGATTGATTTTTTTTAAATTTATAGTTTTCTTTCAACTAATTAAAGCTATTTTAATAAAAAGAAATTATTAACTCTTTTAAAAAAATAGTCATTAATTTAAGTAGAATTATTTTAGAATCTAAGAAAAAATAAATATTAAAAAATTTTAAATCCAAACAACTAATTTTTAAATCAACAATACTAAACTAAATTAAAATTAAAAGCTTAAAAAAAGAAGAGGTAATTGGAGTTGGAATCACTTTAAAAAATTCTTTATAAAAATCAAAAGTCAGTATTTGATCAAATAACTTTAAAACCTCTTAATAATTACTTAATAAATTTTCAACTAACAACAACCACCATGACTATGATGATGTAATTCATGTTTTATAGGTATATTCCGTGGAATATTCAATTGTTTTAGTTTATCAAATAATAATCCGATCATAATTTCTAATTGAAAATAATTATAATAAATATCAGAGTTTTTAATATATTCTTCCATATCTTCAAATTCAGAGTTATCTTTTTTATTTGTTATATTCCATTCAATATCTAATTCTAATAATGAAATTAATTCTTCTTTAATCTCAAGAATCATATCCTCTTTTTTATGAGTTTCATCTCTTATAATAATAAATTTTTCATTATCTTCATCAGTTAAATTATAAAGTTCTTCATAAGTAATAAGATCATTATATTTAGATAATTTAGAATACATAGATTCACATTCATTCAAAGATTTTTTTATATTTTGTTCTATATTTTTAAATTGTTTTAATTTAGCTTCATTAGCTTCTTCCATTAACATTGTTACAATCAACACCTATATTTTTTTTAAAAATAAAAAAATATTTTTTTATTAAGATTATATTTACATATTCACTTTTTTTAATATTTAAATACTATATATAAATCATAAAAAATTTATGATGTTAATTATATATTTTGTTATATAATTAATAAATTTTAAAAAAAAGATCTAATATACATTAATTAAAAAGAATTTTCTATTTCAAATTTATTGAAGGTGATTAATTTAATGCAAGACATAACAGATGAAAAAAATATTGAATGGGAAGAAGAAGATCCGGAAGATTATATATCTATTAATGCAGATCATGCATTGCTAAAATCAGTTCAGATATTATTTAAATCAGAATCTGAAGTTGAAGTATTTTATAATGGTTTATTAAAATCAATAAATCATAATAAAAAATTAAAAAAAGATCCTGATAATCGAGAAGAAACAAATAAAGTTTTATTAAATGAATTATTAAAATATTTTAAAATAGATAAAATTAATACCGTAGTACGAGCTGTTAAAGAAAATAAAAAAATAGAAAAAGTAGTAACAAAAGAAGAAAAAGAAACTGAAAAAATATTAAAAAAAGTATTTCCGGATAATAACGAATTTAAAAAATTTATAACATTATCTACAAGATATATGATGGAAAATAAAGAAGAACCATTACAAGCAACGGTAAAATCAATGATTAATCTTGGAAAGACAAAAAGTCAAATTTTGGAAATAACTAGTATACTAGATAAATTATTTTAATAAAAATTAAGAGGTATTTCTATGGAAGAAAAAAATATAACTGAACTATTTGAAAATTTTGCAATAGAAAAAGAAGAAAAAATTAAAGAATTAGGTATGACAAAAGAAGAATTTATTCAAACAGCAACTGAATGGACAAAAACAGAAGAAGGAAAATTAGAAATACAAAAATTTATATTAGAACAAGAAGTTGAAAAATTAGAGTCACAAATAGAAAAAAAACAGGTTGAAATTAAATATATTGAAGTGCAATTAAATAAGTAATTTTTTTATAATTGTTATGTATTACATTCTTATTTTTCATTATTTTTTAAAACGTTATCTTTTTTTATATAGTTGTAGTTAGAATCTATATTTATTTTAACCGATTCTTTGTTTAAAATTAATCTTATCATTTTTTTTATAAAAATTTATATCATGGTATATATTAATCTTTATTAAAATTTATTATTTGTTAAAATATATAATAAAATAATTAAAAAATATTATCTTTTTAAAAAAATAGAGATTTAAGAGATCTAAAAAAAAAGAAAGGAAAATAAAAAAGATAAAAAAATAAATGTTGCTATTTATTCAATAGCAGCATCTGCTTTTTCATGAGCTTCCATAGATTTTTTAATAACTTTTAATCTTACGAAGCTTTCCCGTTCCATTTCTTCTAGTCTCATTTCAATATAACTTACTGTATTTTTAATTCTTGGAATAACTACATGTTCTAAAGAGTTAACTCTTCTTTTAGTAGATTCCACTTCACTAGCTAAAAGAATAATTGTTTTTTCTATTTCACCTAATTCAATAATTAGTTTAATAGATTCTTCAAATTCTTTAGCTGCAATATCGAGATTTACTGATGTTTCTGTAAAGCCATATCCACGACTTATAAGATTACTTTTAGTTGTTTGACTTTTAACTACAGGTACTGAAACACCCATTATACTTCTAGAAGTAATTTCAAGATCTACAGATTCTTGTACAGATAAAGCAGCTCTTTTTACTGCTAAGTCTCCCATGTCTATTTGAGCTTTATTTAATTCACTATAAGCTATTGCTAATTTTGCTTTGACTTCATCTCGTGATCCTTTTACACGTTCTAGAATTTTGAAAAATTCCATAATAAGTGCATTTCGTTTTTCTTTAAGAAGACTATGACCTTTAACAGCTAGTTTTTCCCTATCTTTTAAGTCAAGAAGTTCCATTCGTGTTGGATTAATTCCTTCCATTATTTCGTCTGCCATTGTATTCGGTCTCCTCTATTGAATTTTTTTATTATTATTTACTTTTATTAAATATATTGATGTTAAGAATAATAATTAATTATTATTCTTTATCAGTTTTATTTTCTGGTAAATATTTTTCAATATGTTCATCTTTTACACGTTTAAGCTCAGTTGTAGGTAGAACAGATAATAACTCCCATCCAAGATCTAATGTTTCTTGGATTGATCTATCCTCATCTTTACTTTGTGTTATGAATTTGGATTCGAATAAGTCAGAAAATTCAAGGAATTTTTTGTCACGGTCAGTAAGTGCTTCTTCTCCAACTACAGCAGTTAAATCACGAAGGTCACGACCTTCAGCATATGCTGCATATAATTGATCTGAAACTCCACTATGGTCTTCTCGTGTACGATCTCCACCAATACCTCCACTCATTAATCTTGATAGTGATGGTAATACATCTACAGGTGGGTATAATCCTTTACGTTGAAGATCACGACTAAGTACAATTTGTCCTTCTGTAATATATCCAGTTAAATCCGGAATAGGGTGAGTAATATCATCCTGTGGCATTACAAGAATAGGCATTTGTGTAATTGATCCTTCTTTTCCATGTATACGTCCTGCTCTTTCATATATAGTAGAAAGGTCAGTGTACATGTAACCAGGGTATCCTCTACGTCCAGGTACTTCTTCACGAGCTGAAGAAATTTCCCTTAATGCTTCACAGTAGTTAGTTATATCAGTTAATATAACAAGTACGTGCATACCTTTTTCAAATGCAAGGTATTCTGCAGTTGTTAATGCCATTTTAGGTGTTAATATTCTTTCAATAGCAGGATCATCTGCTAAATTCATGAATACAGTTACTCTTTCAAGTGCTCCTGTTTGTTCAAATTCATTCATGAAGAAGTTTGCTTCTTCGTGAGTAATTCCCATTGCTCCGAATATAACTGCAAATTCACTATCTTCACTAATAACCTTTGCTTGTCTTGCAATCTGAGCTGCAAGATCATTGTGAGGTAATCCTGAACCTGAAAATATAGGTAATTTTTGTCCTCTTACAAGAGTGTTCATTCCATCAATAGTTGATATACCTGTTTCAATAAATTCTGCTGGAAATTCCCTTGCAGAAGGATTCATTGGTGCACCATTTATATCTAATTCTTGATCTGGTATAATTTCTGGTCCACCATCAATAGGTTTTCCTATACCATTGAATATTCTTCCAAGCATGTCTGTGGATACTCCAATTTTTGCAGTTTCTCCTGTGAAACGTACTTTTGTAGTATCTGTGTTTAAGTCACTTGTTCCTTCAAATACCTGAATAACAGCTATGTCATCTTGTACCTCTAGAACTTGACCAGATCTTTGATCACCATTAGGTGTTTCAATGTCTACAATTTCGTTGTAAGCTACTCCTTCAACATCTTGAACAACCATTAGAGGTCCTGAAACTTCTGAAACAGTAGTGTATTCTCTTGTTTTAATATCTACATTCATTGTTCTGCCTCATTACATTGTTTTGTTATATCCGCTTTAATTTGAACTATTCTTTCGTCAAATTCATTTTCTGGGATATATTTCATTTTTCCTAGATCGGTTCTTACACTTAAGTTAACTAATGCATTTACTGGAGCTCCTGCTGCTAGTGATGCACTTGCTGTAGTGTTGTAATGTAAGATTGCTTTTAACATATTATATTGTTTTGTTGGTGAACAGTATGTATCTGTATCATCAAATGCATTTTGTTGTAAGAAATCTTCTCTTAACATACGTGAAGCTTCAAGAGTTACTTGTTCTTTATCAGGTAAAGCATCTGGACCTACTAATTGTACAATTTCTTGTAATTCTGATTCTTTTTGTAGTAAAGCCATTGCTTCGTTTCTCATATCTCTCCAATCATCACCAATTTCACGATTCCACCATTTACCTACACTGTCAACATACAATGAATAACTTTGTAACCAGTCAATAGATGGGAAGTGACGTTTATCTGCTAAAGAAGAGTCTAATGCCCAGAACACTTTAGCAATACGTAATGTATTTTGTGTAACAGGTTCTGATAAATCTCCTCCAGGAGGTGATACTGCTCCTACTACAGTTACTGATGATTCAGCTTTATGACTTCCTTTTGTGATAATTCTTCCTGCACGTTCATAGAACTGAGCTAATCTAGATGCAAGATATGCTGGGTATCCTTCTTCCCCAGGCATTTCTTCTAGACGACCAGAGATTTCTCTCATAGCTTCTGCCCATCTTGAGGTTGAATCTGCCATAAGTGCTACATCATAACCCATATCTCTGAAATATTCTGCTATAGTAATACCTGTGTACACACAAGCTTCCCTTGCAGCTACCGGCATGTTTGATGTGTTAGCAATTAATACTGTACGATCCATTAATGGATTTCCACTTTTTGGATCTTCAAGTTCTGGAAACTCTGTAAGTACTTCAGTCATTTCGTTTCCACGTTCTCCACATCCAACATATACAACTATATCAGCATCTGCCCATTTAGCTAATTGTTGTTGAGTAACAGTTTTTCCAGACCCAAATGGCCCTGGCATTGCTGAAGTTCCTCCTTTTGCTAAACAGAAGAAAGTATCTTGAGCTCTTTGTCCTGTAATTAGTGGAAGATCTGGATCAAGTTTTTTATCATATGGTCTTCCTACTCGAACAGGCCAAATTTGCATCATTTGTATTTCTTCAATACCGTTTTCAGTTTCTACTTCAGCTATTTTATCAACAACTGTGTATTTTCCTTGATTTACAATTGATTTTAAAGTTCCACTGATTTTAGGTGGTATCATAATTTTGTGAACAATAGCGCTTGTTTCATTTACTGTTCCTATGATGTCTCCACCGTTTACTTCAGTTCCTTGTTTAACTGTTGGTTCAAATAACCATTCTTTTTCTTTATCTAATGCTGGTACATCAACCCCTCTAGGTAGATAGTCACCAGATAAACTTTTAATTTCATCTAATGGTCTTTGAATTCCATCATAGATTGATTTTAGTATACCTGGTCCTAATTCTACTGAGAGTGGTCCTTCTGTACTTTCAATTTTTTCTCCTGGTTTAATACCAGCAGTTTCTTCATAAACTTGTATTGTGGCTGTGTCGCCTTCAAGTTCGATAATTTCACCTATGAGTCCTATGTCACCTACACGAACCATTTCGTGCATCTGAGTACCTTTCATGTCTCCACCGACAATAACTGGACCTGCAATTTTAATTATTTTTCCTGTGATCATTTTACCATCTCTACCCCAATAACCTTTTTGATAAGTTCATTCATTGGGTCAGATTCTTTCTCTATTGAACCTGACTTATCCGGTACTTCTATTATCATTGGTAATGCTTTAGATCCTGTGTATTTTTCAATATCGTCTCTTAGTACATCCCCATATTTTTCAGTAATTATGATTATGGAATATTCATCTTTAACTAATTGTTTCAATGTTTTTTTAGCTTCTTCTGTATCACGTACAGGAAATCCACTTTTTATTCCTCCAAGCATGAAACCAGTTACTGAATCTGGATCAGCCATTATAGCTATATCGTTTTTCATAATAACATATCCTTAATTTCTGATGTTGGTATTCCACTTACACGTTTACTTCTACTAATAACTTTAAGATTTTTAATTTCAATTTCTTTTTTATTTAAGTACCCTACAATTGGTCCTATACCGAATGGTTTTTTCTTAAAGATATTATCTGCAACTTTTCTTTCGTGTTGATCTAAAGCTTTTTCAAATGGTGCTATTGAATTAGTTTGATTGAATTCAGGAATATGTTCTGAGACAATTTTCCCATAAACTGTTCCTTCAATACTACTTAATACACTATTTAAATCTTCAGCTTCCATTAATTCTTTTAATTTCCATTCTCGAAGTTGATAACCTGCTGATATGGCATAATTATGAATTTCTTCATATTTTAATCCATCTGCTTTAGCTCTTAAGATAATTTTTAAATTAGTAATATCAACTTTTGTACCTATGTAATTATGTAACATTCGAGTATTATCATCTTCTTGACTTGAAGATTTTGTTAATAATTCTTTGTAATAATAATTATCTAAAGCTGCTTCTAATGATAAAAGGGTACCTTTCTCATTATAGTCAGGTAATGCATCTTCTAATATTTTTGCATAAGGTGTATTTTCAAGAGCAATTATTAATTCTTGTACATTATTTGCATCTAATAATTTATCTTGAATATCTTTTAATTCACCATATGGTACTAGAAAATCCATAGTTTCTTCTTCATTGAGTTTTGCTTCTTTGGCTATTAGGACACTTTTTATATTTTTAATATCCCACTCTTTAAGCATCACTTCAAATACTGGTTTAACAGTTTTTGGTGTGACTCTTGCTAATAAATCAGAAGTTTCAGCTAAATTAGTGTCTAGAGCTTTTTCCATATTGAATTTATCAATATATTTTGCATATTCTTTAGAACCTCTTAAATAATTTTTCATTTCTTCAGAACTATCTGTTTCGGTTATTTCAGAAATTTGTTTACTATTGAATAAAGATCCAATTCGGGCTCTTATACGAGCATTTGGATATGTGTATGGGTAATATTCCATTAATGGTCTAAATGTAATAACTACTATTATAGCACCTATTATAGCTAGTACCATAAACAATAATCCTATGAATGCTTCAGGAGAAGGGAATCCTATGGATGTTAATATTGCAGTAATGCTTTCTACCATTTAATTTCTCCTCCTTTATTTAAAAATTATTTTAGCAACCTCTGATCGTAAATTCTTTTTAAATCGAAGCATACGGGCTTCAATTGTATTTTTAACTTCAATTTCTCCATCAGCTGTTCTTAATATTGCTCCACCTATAACATTAATAGGTTCTCCAATACTGTATGATGTTGTTACACCTAGTTCAGAAGTAACATCTTTAGCAATATCTGTTACTACTTTTCCAGCTATACCAATATCGTCTTCTCTAACGAGTAATTCAAGTTTTCCTCCACCTATTTCTAGGGAAGCTTCTTTAATCATTTTTCTTAATGAATCTACATATTCTGTAGATTTTTCAGATGCTTGTTTTTCAATTTTATCTGATGCTATTCTGAAAGATTTTTCAATTAATTCTTCTCTAGCTTCAAGTTCAGTTCTTCTAGCATTAACTTTAGCTTCGGAAATGATTTGTTGATATTTCATTCCTGCTTGTTTTTCAGTTGCTTCTAGAATTTTTGTTTTTTCAGCTTGAGCTGTTTTATTTCCTTCTTCAGATATTTTTTCACATTCTAATGATGCTTTGGAGAGTATATCATCAGATTTTTTCTGAGCATCTTCCTTTATACTTGCTATTATTTTTTCTGTTCCAACGCTCATCTAGATTTTCCTCCGTAAAAACAATATTAATAAATATTAAAAAATAGTTTATATTTTTCCTATTTTTTAATTAATTATTATATTACTTAAGCTCCGAGTATTCCACCGAATACTAATAATAAGATAGCTATAAGGAAACCGTAGATAGCCTGAGTTTCAGGAATAGCTGTGAAAACTAAACCTTGTGCAAACATACTTGGTTCTTCTACAACTGCTCCAACTGCTGCGGATGATGCTATACCTTGACCCATACCTGAACCAAGACCACCGAAACCAACTGCTGCTCCTGCACCTATTGCAACAAGTCCTGTTGTCATACTAAGTGGAGAACCACTCATAATACCTGAAAATACTAATAATAAGATAGCTATAAGGAAACCGTAGATAGCCTGAGTTTCAGGAATAGCTGTGAAAACTAAACCTTGTGCAAACATACTGGAATCCTCAGCCACAGCACCAACTGCTGCGGATGATGCTATACCTTGACCTATACCTGAACCTAAAGCTGCAAAACCAACTGCTACTCCTGCACCGATTGCTGCTAAGGCTGTACCTAATGCCATTTCTGCTGCCATTTTAAATTACCTCCGAATTTTTGTATATTTTCTTTCTGCCTTAAACGGCTCAAATTCTTCACTTGCACCTTTGTAAAAGCCACTGAAGAATTCAACATAATGTAAACGTAATGAATGTATAAATGCACCTAAACTTTGGAAACTTATATTGAATATATGTCCTCCAACGAATATGAATGGTGCTAAAATAATACCCACATAAGGTATCATATCTGCTGATAGTTGAGTTAAAATATTAACTGTCATAGCGACACCACCAGTAGATAAACATAATGCTAATAATCTTGAATAAGATAAAACATTTCCAAGGAATCCGAATATATCCATAACTCCAAATAGACCTGCTCCATAAATTAATACAAGAAGACCTATAACAAATACTGCACCGAATACTGGGATAGAACCAGTAACAACAAATAGTACAATAGATAATTCAATTAGAACCCATGGTAACTGTTCAGCACACATGTCTTTAATTTTATTTCTTTTTATATTATCAATAATTCCGAATAAGAAACCTATATTTAAGTGAATAATACCAATTATTAATGCAATAATCAATATGTTTTCTGGATGAGCAAATGCATTTATGTCTCCTATTACTGTAGGTAATGCTAGACTAGAATCACCCATAAGGAATCTAGGAATAAAATCTCCAATAAATCCATTAGTAGCTAATCCCAATACAATTGTCCATAATCCACATAATGTTAATATAATACCAAATGAGTTCATAGTTTTATTAATTCTACCCATACCTTTATGTAGAGTTAATCCTATTATAGCTAATATTATTCCATAAAATGCATCGGTTAAACAATAACCGAATAAAAATGGGAAGAATAAAGCCATTATGATTGTTGGATCAATATCTTTATAATTTGGTGTGGAGTACATATTAACTAATAATTCATATGGTTTTGCAAACTTAGGATTTTCCTGTTTAATAGGAACTTTGTTTTCATCAATTTCTTCATTATCCGGATCAGTTACTTCAATGACACTGTGGCCATCAGTAATATCATCAATTAATGAAAGTGTTTGATCAACATCATTCTTAGGAATCCAAGCTTTAAACATTTTAGTACTATTAGTTTCTCCAAAATGAGAAAATATTTCTATTTTTTCTTTTTCAACTTCAAGTTCTTCATTAATAATTAATAAAGTTTCTTTAGTTCTTTGAGAAATTTCTCTTAAATCTTTGTGACATTCGTCTTTTTCTTTATCAAGAGCACTGAGTTTTTCATTAGAATCAGCTATGATTTTTTGAGGATTACCTGATAATCCAGTAATATCAAATTTTTCTAATTCTAAACGTCTAAGAGCACCTGCTATTGCTTCTTCAAATTCAATTGAACATATAATCATTATAGGTTTTGATCCTTCTTCTGAAGTAACATTACTTTTTATTATTTCAGCTTTTTCAGTAATTTCACTGATTGCTTCTTCTGCTTTAGTTATGTTTTCTTCAGGGAGTTTACCACATAAAACATGTGTATATTTACTATCTTGTAAATCTCCAAAATCAATATCAAATGATTTAAGTTCAGTTGCAACTTTTAAAGAATCACTATATATTGCTTTTTCAGATCCTATCTCGTTCATACGTGCTTCAATTGGGTTAGTTACAGATTCAACTTTTCCAATTATTTCTGAAGCTTTATCAACAAGAATTTCAGAATCTATATTTTCAACTTCTTTGCCATCAATAATTTTAGGGCTGATATATCCTTTAATAACATCAACTATACCTGTTGATTTTTCAGCAGATTCTAATGTATCTATAATGCTTGTTGCTTTCATAGATAAACTAGCTAATTTACTGGCAACAGGATCTTGTTTGGACGGTTCTAAACCATTAAGTGCTTCTTCTTCTTGGATACTTTCAGAAATATCTTCAATCTGAATAATTCCTTTTTCGTGAAGGGCATTAATAGTATCTTTAGCATATTTGTCCAAAGTAACTATGCTTAATTTCTGCATTCTTGCTGTTGTAAACATAGTCATCCCTTTATAAAACAGTTTTTATTATTGTGTCTGCTGCAGCTTCAACATTCTGTTCAGATCCTCTTAAGGTATCTTTAACAGTTTTATCAGATTCATTAGTAATGATAACTGCTTCTTTTTTAGCTTCTTCTTCTTTAGCAAGTAAAACATGCTTAGATTCTTCGAATGCATCATTTTTAGCTTCATCAATACATGATTCTGCTTCAGTGCGAGCATTTTGGATCATTTCAGCTGATTTTTGATTAGCATTTTCTATTAAACTATCTGCATCAGATTCTGCTTTTCTAACATTGCTTATAGTTTCTGATATGCTTGCCATTATTAAATCACCATTTTATATGATCGTATTAATTAAATACTTTTATTTTTCATTCAACTACTAGATCATACAACTGTTACTGTTTTAAAAGTAAACAAGTAACTAGTATGAAATTACTTAAAAATTTTTTATTTAACTTATTTCTATTTAAATTTTGTAATAAATAAAACTAGAGCTAAATTATTTATTTTATAGACATGAGAACTTATTAAATCAATAATAAAAAAATTTATACTAATTTAATTAGCAGTTCATAAATTTATGCTCTATACTTAACTATTATTATTTTATTGGTTATATATTTTAGTAAGTTTGTTTTAAATTAGGGTATGTTTTTTAGAAATTTAATTTGAGTTTGTTTGGAAGCTATTTTTATAATTTAATTTTTTAAATAAGTGTTTTATTGATTTTTATTAATTATTTTAGGATTATATTTTATTATTTCTTAATAAAATTTGTATTTTTAATATTTAATTATTTTTTTTAAAGAATTATTCTACTTTGTTTTTCGTAATTTATAACGAATTATTATACAAAAATAAGGGAATGTTTAAAAAAAATCTAAAATAAATGAAAAGATAAAATAAAAAAATAATAAACTGAATTAATTTTAATTTTCTTTTATAAATTAATTAAGACCTTAACTAAATATGCTTTTTACTAACAATAATCAATATATTTATTATGGTAACTAGATTAGTTTAGCATACGACTAATTGGTTTAGATAAATGTCTTCTAGCTGAAGTTGGAACTTCATAAAAACCTTCAGTTATAAAACGTTCTAATATAATTTTATTCTTTTTATCACTAGTTATTTTTTTTCCACAAATATAACATTTATAACCTTGACCTTTTCCTTTAGACTTCATATGTTTACCACAACATACAGGATTTGTTAGTTTATAATCAGAAGCCAATTTATTTAATTTAAATTTTTCAATATTCAAAGTATTTTTATCTCCTATTCCACCATAAATAGTTAATTTATCACCAATTCGTAATTGTTTAACTTTATTTCTAAATTCTTTTGTAGGTTCATAAGCAGCACATTCAATACTTCCAGTTTTATCACTAACTGTTATAAATATATGTCCACCTTCAATAGTACGTGGATTTTCAATAATTTCTGCATCAAATTTATAACAACAATATTGCTTCATGTTTCTTATATCAATATTTTCCTGAATATGCATATCTGTATGTTGATTTGTTTTAAATATTGTATAATCTTCAATTTCTTCATAAGATTCAACAATATCATGAGCTTTTTGAACAATATCAGGGTTATTTCCTCTAATACCATATAATACAGGACAAGGTGTATGAGGTTCAATAGCAGTATATTTACCATCAACATTATCAAAAGTATCAGGATAAGTTTCTTTATTCATTAATCGAACTGATTCTTCATTTAATCTACGTTCTGTTTTATAATTTTTAGGTAATCTATAAGCTAATAATTCAAATGTTTTATCTGGTAAAGGACAACTGATTGCAGCAATAGATCCAATAATACCTCTACCTTTTTTGAATTTATGAATTCTAGCATTAATTTTATTAGCAAATTTTTGAGCATAATCTATAGTTAATATATTATATATGGCATCTTGAGAATATTGTATCATATCATCAGTAATTTCACCTTCATAAAATACAACACCAGGATTTGTATTTTCACCATTAAAATCAGCATTTTCTTCAACAGTTTCTAATACAATTTGTTCTATTTCATTTACTTCTTCTCTATTATTTAATTTTATTGTAAATGATAATGCTCCATTTCCACGAGTTTTATATCTAGCAAATGGGTTTAATCTAATAAGGTGAGGATAACCTTCGATTTTATAATTAAGTTTTTTGAATTTTCTAAGTAATATACATATAATATATGTAGTACACATTCCTTCTCTAGAATCTGTATCATCTATTCCAACATGTAAAGTAATTTTATTATTATTGTTTGTCATTATGTTTTATCACCAAATTAATATTATTATGAATGATTTATTGTTATAAAAATTATTTTAAAAATTAATTTCTATCAAATTGATAAAATTTTGATTTGGAGTGGATAATAATTTTTAGATCATATATGTATAAAATTATGAAATTGAATTTATTTATATATTGATATTTTTAGAATTATTATTATTAACTATAAAATTTTACTATTAAATCAATTTAAATAATATTATTGATATAATCTTTTAATAACAAAGTAAGATAAATTCATGATTTTAACAGGATTTTTTCTAAAAAGAGGATTATAATATGCCATTAGGAAATACAACTATTAAGAAAGAACATATTTTAAAAGATATTAATCAACTTTTATTAGATTATGGTTTTAAAACATCAGATATTTATGATCGAAATTGTTTTGATATTGTAGCTCGAAAAGATGATGTTTTAGTGGTTTTAAAGATTCTTGTTAATATAGACAGTTTATCTAGCATACAATCAGAAGAAATTCGAAAACTTGCAGGAATCTTTCGAGCAGCACCAATTATAATTGGATTAAAACATAAAACAAATTATCTTGAAGAAGATGTTGTTTATGAAAGATATGATATTCCTGCTATATCACCACAAACTTTTTGTAATGTAGTAGTAAATGAAGCACATCCTGAAATTTATGCAAGACGTGGTGGTTATTATGTACAAATTGATGGTAATCTATTAAAACAGTTAAGGGAAGAAAAAAATTTATCATTAAAAAAACTTGCAGATATTAGTCATGTGTCAAGAGAAACCATATATAAATATGAACAAGGAATATCTTTAACTTATCCTGAAACAGCTATATTATTAGAAAATATATTAGATAAACCTATTGTTAAGACAATTAATATTTATTCACAAAGAAATGAAGATTTTATTAATGATCTTATAAAAGAACCTGAAGAATTAATTAAATTGGGTTTTGAAATTTCTTCAGCTAAAAAAACACCATTTGATGCAATAACACAATCTGATAATGAAGATATACAAGAATTAGAAAAACTTAAAAAGAAATTAGCTGATGGACTTGATGAAGTTAAATCATTACAAGAAAAAATTATGAAAAAATCTTCTAAAGATTTATTATTAACAAATTTAGATAAAAATCGTGACAATAAAACATTAAATAAGATGTCTTTAAAATTAGAAGATATTGCAAATATAACTGAAAATGATGCTTTGTTTGTTTTAGAACATGAAAAAGATGAAACAATCATTAATAATGTTCCAATCATATATAAATGGGAATTAAAAGAGATGGATTCTTCTAAAGATGTTTTAAAACTTATAAAAGAAAGAAAAAGTGAGAAAAGTTAAATATATTTATTTATAACATTAAATGTTTCTTCAACTTCTTTTTTATTACTAACACCCACACATATTCCATCAATATACTCAATGTTTTTAAGATAATTATAAGCTTCTTCAGGTTTAAGAATTCCTGTTGCAAGAGTTCTATTAACAATAATTTCTTTATTCATTTTTTTAATATTTTCTTCATATATAATCTTATTTTCTTTATCAAACCATTCACAATCTAACATATAACCAAATTTATTTAATACAACCATATAAACACTAAATAAATTAATTATAGTGCTATCATAGATTAATGGTGTATTTTTAAATGGTCTGCAAGATTCAATACCAACAGTAAAACCATTATCTTTAATTATATTAAGATTCTTTTCTAAAAGATCATAATTTTCTTTATCAATATTTTCATCTACAAAAGAACCTGATAAAAAAACGGTATTTGCATTAAGATCATTAAAAATATTAATATCTTCTTCAAAAGATTTACAATCAGTAATACCATAGATATTCATCTTATAACCTTCATTAGAAACAATATCGTATGATTTTAACATATCTTCAGTAGGTTTTAAAAGAAGATTTTCAACACCATTTTTGCAAGCATCAATAATAATATTACTAATATTTTCCGGTTGATTTTTAAAATCTAATTCATATAAACGAGATCTATGACCAAAATGCATAGCTCCTATAAAAGGGGAACAACCCATAATAACTTTATTAAAACTCATAAATTAAAACAAACCTCCAATTAATAAAACAGTATTATATTTAATTATGAAATTAATCATTAATATATAAACTTATAAAATGTTTAATTAAATATGTAAATAAATTTTAAATTATAATTCTCTTAAAAATATATAATTTAATATAATAATTCAAATAGAAATATAACTATTAGAAATAATAAAGATAATTATATACATAAATAGTTTAATGTAAAAAATATTCTTTATGTTAATTTTCAAAATTATTATAAAAAAATAATTCATACAAATTTATGGAGAAAATATAAGAATGACAAAAGTATTAATTGCAGATAAGATAAATGAAAAAGGGATAGATGTTTTAAAAGACGCATCTGAAATTGTAAACAATCCTAAAATAACTCCTGAAGAACTATTAAATACAATCGATCAATATGATGGTATTATAGTAAGAAGTAGGACAAAAGTAACAAAAGAAGTAATAGCAAATGCTAAAAATCTTAAAATAATTGCAAGAGCTGGTGTTGGAGTTGACAACATAGATTTAAAAGCAGCAACTGATAATGGTATAATGGTTGTAAATGCACCAGAATCAACATCAATAACTGTAGCAGAACATGCAATGGGTTTAATGTTATCCTTAAGTAGAAAAATAGCAATAGCAGATGCATCAGTAAAATCTGGAAAATGGGATAAAAGTAAATTCATGGGAATGGAATTAAAAGGAAAAACACTTGGTGTAATAGGAATGGGAAGAATAGGAAGCCAAGTAGTAAAAAGAGCAAAATCATTTGAAATGAATGTAATAGTATATGATCCATATATAACAGAAGACACTGCTAAAAAACTTGGAGTAACAATAACAGACTTTGAAACTCTCATAACAAAAGCAGATGTAATGACAATACATGTACCATTAACACCAGAAACTAAAGGACTTATATCCGAACCACAATTAAGACAAATGAAAAAACATGCAATTATCATAAACTGTGCAAGAGGTGGAATCATAAATGAAGAAGACCTCTACAAAGTATTAAAAGATGAGCCTGATATGAAAGCAGGACTTGATGTATATCAAGATGAACCATTAGAAAATAGTCCATTAACTACATTAGATAATGTAGTATTAACTCCTCATATAGCAGCATCAACAAAAGAAGCACAACGTGATGCAGCAATAATTGTTGCAAAAGAAGTAAAACAAGTTTTAAGTGGTGAAACACCGAATAATGTATTAAATATGCCGGTATTAGATATTGAAACCTTTCAAGAACTAAAACCATATTTTAAATTAACAGAAAAACTTGGATTAATGTTAATGCAAATATTTAATAAAAATATTCAAAAATTAAATATAACATATCAAGGTGAATTAGCTAATTTACCAAAAGATTCATTAACAAGACACTTATTAAAAGAATTATTAAATCCTATGTTAACAGAACCTGTAAATGCAGTAAATGCAAAAGCAGTAGCAGAACAAAGAGGAATAATATTAACAGAATCTGAAAGTTCATTTGCTGGAAATTATGATAGTATTATAAAAGTTGAAGCAACAAATAATAAAAGAACCGTGGAAATTGAAGGAACATTACAAAATGATAAACCTTTAATAATATCTATTAATGGTTATTCAGTAAACATGTTACCTTGTGGAACAATGGCTATAATAAAATATAAAGATCTTCCAGGTACTATAGGTATTATAGGAAAAATGCTTGGTGAAGAAGAAATTAATATTGGTGAAATGCAAGTAGGTCGAAAAGAAGAAGGTGGCGAAGCTGTAATGATTCTTAAATTAGATCAAAAAATAACTGATGAAGTAGCTAATTCTCTTAAAACTATACCTGAAATTGAAGAAGCTATTCCATTAAAATTATAACCTTCCTTTTTTTTTAAATTCTTATTTTTTTATAATTCTAAAAAATTATAGTTAATTATTAAATATTTTCAATGTTTATACATATTTGATTGATACAAAGACAACAATGAAAATTTATATAAAAATATTTAGTTTAATAATACTTTTAAAAATAGTTAATTTTTATTTGGCTTTAAAAAAATAGTTTAAATGATAAAAAAAGAGATTACTCCTATTTTTTATCTTAATTTAATATAAGTATTCAAATTCTGGATGATCTATAGTAAAAAATGAGAATAATCCATTGATGATTAACCATGCACCTATGAATGATCCTAATACAATAGGATTTGCTAAAAATGTACCTAATAATATGTATATAATACCTAACATTACATTTATAACTCCCATTAATAAACTAGGTTTAAATATTCTAGAACCAATAATATTTAAAATTCCCACTATTATAAATACAAAACCTGCAATTATTGTAATATATTCTACAAGAATACTTATTTTTTCAGGCATGAATAATAATTCTCCAGACATTAAAACAAGGATAAATGCTAACAAAAGAAAAATTATTGCTCCAATTTTTTTAATATCCCATATTTCACATCCTGCTACAAATAACCATGCAGCTAGTAATATGAAGAAGAATACTGACAATAATCCTAGTGTTTTCACACCAAGTAATGGGAAAATAATAGCAATCAAACCAAGAAGTATGGCTACAACTCCACTAGTATTAAATTTCATATTGAACCTCCCTATTTATATGGATCTTTTTAGTATATAAGTTATTATTTCTTAAATCTTTTATAAATAGATGATCATATTATAATGTAAAATCAAGTTTTTTGTCAATACTTGTTAAAACTTTTCCTTGTTTTTTAACAAGAACATCATCTTCAATTCTAACACCAAATTCTCCAGGAATATAAATACCGGGTTCAACAGTTACAATCATATTTTCTTTTAAATAACCTTCACTATTAAATGATACATTTGGTGCTTCATGAATTTCAAGACCAAAACCATGACCTGTGGAATGTATGAAATATTCACCATAACCATACTCAGTAATAACTTCACGGCATGCATTATCAACATCAGATAATTTAACATTTTCTCCAACAGTTTTAATACCTTCTTGTTGAGCTTCACGAACTATATTCCATATTTCTTCTTGTCTTTCAGATTCAATAAAAGTTCTTGTTATATCAGAACAATAATGGTCATATCTTGCCCCCCAATCAACAACAATAGGTGTACTTACTCTATCATTTGTAGAAACACTATGTGGTGAACTAGATTTTGTACCAGATGCAACAATAGTATCAAAAGCTGGTTTTATAGAACCATTTTTCATCATATTATATTCTAAACTAGCAGCTGCTTCTTTTTCAGTACCTGTAAAGTCAATTTCTTTTATTGACTTTTCAGCAATTTTAATAGATTTTTTAATTTTTTCTATTTCTTCTTTGGTTTTAATAGCTCTACTTTCTAATATAACATTTGAAATATTTAATTTACTAATATCTTCTGTTATAGTATTAGCCATACGTAAATCTAATGTTTCTTCAACAGCTGTATTTCCTTGGAATTCTTTTCTAAGTTCATCTTTTGACAATAATTCTCTAATTTCTATTTCAGATTCTTTTTGAGCAGTTTCTTTATCAAGACTTGAAACGTATAATATTGGTTTATCTTTAATAATTATATATGAAAAACTTGATGGGAAAAAGTTAGACATATATTTAATATTTTCTGGTTTGAAAACAAGCATAGAATCAATGTTTTCTTCTTGTAATTTATTTAATATGTTCTCATTATTAATCATTTTTTTCTTTGATACCTCTTATATTATAATATATTTCTTATTATATAATAAGAAAAACAGTACATAAATAATAGTATGGAAAGAAAAAGTATTTATGAAAATTATACATTAGATTATAAAACAGAATATGATATTAATGAAGAATCATATTTTTTAATATTTAATAAAGATAATAAATTATATCTTGATCCAAAAACAAATAAGATCCCTTTAATAAAGAATATAGAAAAAACTAGTCTTAAAATCAAGAATAATGTCTATATTGGTAATTATAATAATAAACAATGTTTTACTATAGATGTTGAAGATAATTCTGAGTATGAATTTATAGATTTACATTCAATATATGATATAAATGTGGAATCTTATTTATTAGGTGGTAGAGCTAAACAAGTTCTTTATTGGTATAAAACTCATCAATATTGTGGGGCATGTAAAACTAAAACTGTTTTAGATGAAGAAGAATTAATGTTAAAATGTCCTAAATGTGGAATTACAAATTATACTCAAATTGCACCAGCAATTATTACTGCAATAAAAAAAGATGATAAATTATTAATGGCAAGACATACTTATTTTACTAAAATAAGATATGCATTAATAGCTGGTTTTTTAGAAGCAGGGGAAAGTGTAGAAGAAGCCGTTAAACGTGAAATAAAAGAAGAAGTTGGAATAAATGTTAAAAATATAAAATATTTTGGTAGTCAATCTTGGCCATTTCCAAATTCTTTAATGTTAGGTTTTACTTCAGAATATGATAGTGGTGAAATTAGTGTGGATGGTAAAGAAATTGATGATGCTCGTTGGTTTAGTAAAAGTGAAATTGAAAAACCAAAATCAGATATTAGTATATCATCTGAATTAATAAAAGATTTTATTGAGAATAGATAATAAAACATAATTATTAATTAAATTATATTATATATAATATTAAATTAAAATGGAGGTACTAATTATAATGACTTCGTTTTCACGATTAGAAAAAAGAGATTTAACAATAACAATTATAGTAATAACATTTTTATTCACATATTTATTTAGTAAAGGATCAAATTTAGCAACTTTTGTATTATTATTACCAGTATCTTTTGTTGCTGTAGGATTAAGTTTTGTTTTACATGAATTAGGACATAAATATATGGCACAAGAATATGGATTCTATGCAGAGTTTAAAATGTGGATGCAAGGATTAATTCTAGCAATATTTACTGCATTTTTAGGATTTATATTTTTAGCACCTGGAGCTGTATATATAAGTGCTTATCAAATAACAGATGAACAAAATGGAAAAATATCTTTAGCAGGACCAATAGTAAATATAATACTAGCAATAATATTTTTAATACTAAAAATAACAGTATTACCATTATTAACAACACCAGATCTTTTAACATTTGAATTAGCAATGATAATATTAATAGGATTTAATGTGAATAGTTTTTTAGCATTCTTTAACTTATTACCAATACCAATGTTTGATGGAAGTAAAATATTCAAATGGAATAAACCAATATGGATTGTAGTATTTGTAACATCTTTATTATTAACTGGTATATCTTATACAGGAGTAATTTAAAACTATGTTGAATGAAACACCTATTAAATATTATGAATCAACACATAGAACAATATCTCCTGAAAACACAATAAAAAATATACAAGAAAAATTAACTCAAACAGGAATTACAAGAACATCTGATATAACTCATCTTGATAGATTAAAAATACCTGTATATACATCAATAAGACCAAAAGCAGAAAAAGGTGCAGTAAGTGTATATGCTGGAAAAGGTCCAACAAAAGCTCATGCAAAAGCATCAAGTATGATGGAAGCAGTAGAAAGATATTCTGCTGAACAACAAGAAAATGATAATACAATAATTCAAAAATATGATCCAAAAACTTGTTTAAATCCTGAAAAACTTATAATTTCTCCACATATTACAATTAATGATGAAATTGAGTGGGTGTCAGCAATTAATATAAAAACAAATGAAGAAATATTAGTACCTGCAAATGCTGTTTATCATCCATATAATAATTCAAAAGTTCAACACTTATTTAGATCAAATACTAATGGTTTAGCATCAGGGAATCAATTAGAAGAAGCAATATTTTATGGATTGATGGAAGTAATAGAAAGGGATGCTTGGAGTATATTTGAAGTGCATAAAACAAATCCTATTCAAATTGATGTAACAACAACTCAAAATCAAATAATACGTGACTTAGTTGAAAAATTTGAAAGAGAAAATATAACATTAAACTTACTGGATATAACATCAAATATAGGCATACCTACTGTTCTTGCAGTATCTGATGATTTATCATTAAAAGATCCTGCATTATTAACAATAGGTGTGGGAACACATTTAAATCCAGAAATAGCAGTAATACGTGCAATAACAGAAGTGGCTCAAAGTAGAGCAACACAAATTCATGGTACAAGAGAAGACACAGTAAGAGCAAAATTAGCTAGAGATACAGGATATGATCGTATGAAACGAATAAATAAACATTATTTCCAAGAACCTGAATCTACTATAAAAATAGAAGACATCTTTGATAAATCAACAAATAATTTTAAAGAAGATATAAAAATAACATTAAAACAATTAAAAGAACAAGAAATTAATAATACATATTATGTGGACTTAACAAGAGAAATAAATATACCTGTTGTAAGGGTAATTATACCACAAGCAGAATTATATGCAATAGATCCTACAAGAGCTGGAAAACGTATAAAACCAGAAAAAATAATAAGATAAAAGGAAAATATATGATGAAACAAGTAATAATAATGAGGACTGATTTAAAATTAAGTAAAGGTAAAACTGCAGCACAAGCATGTCATGCAAGCTTAGAATCATATAAAAAAGCAGATTTGCAAAATATTAAAACTTGGGAAAAAGAAGGGGTTAAAAAAGTAATTCTTAAAGTGGAAACGGAAAAAGAATTACATGAGTTACATTCATTAGTAAAACAAACTTCTTTACCTGTTAGTCTTATAATTGATGCAGGTCATACTGAAATACCATCTGGAACAATTACATGTTTAGGTATTGGTCCTGGAAATGATGAAGAAATAGATAAAATAACAGGACATCTTAAATTATTAAATTAAATATGTGATTAAATTGACTACAGTAATAAAAATAGGTGGTAGTTTATTTCCAAAATATAGCCATTTGATATGTGAAAAGCTAAAAGAGATTGATGAAGATATTTTAATTATATCTGGTGGTGGTGAATTTGCAAATACTATAAGAAGATATAATAAAAAATATCATTATAGTGATGATGCTAATCATTGGGCTGCAATAAATTGTATGGATATTACGGGGAGATTATTAGCTGATAAGCATGAACATATAAAGATTGTAACTTCTTTAAATGAAATTAAAAAAGTTCAAAAAGAAGGTTATATTCCTCTTTTATTGGTGTCAGATATGTTACATGAACATGATATTTTAAAACATTCATGGGAAGTAACATCAGATTCTATATCTGTATGGGTAGCACATATTTTAAATGCTAAACTATTAATATTAACAAATGTAGATGGTATATATATAGGTAACATATCTCCAAAAAATAATATTATAGAAAATATTTATGCTAAAAAACTATTACTTTTGAATAAATTACCGGTAGATAAATGCTTACCAAAATTATTAATTAAATATCATCTTAATTGTTCTATAACAAATGGTAAACAACTTGATAGGGTGCTATCTGTTATGAATAATGATAATAAATTTAAATATACTAAAATAATAGGAGAATAAATAATGAGCGAAAAAATGAAATGTATTTCTTGCAAACAAGAAATTTCACCAATAGATGATTTTGTAAAATTCCATTGTCCTGAATGTGACAATGTAATATATAGATGTTCAAAATGCAGAACTTTTGGACATGAATACACATGTGAATGTGGATTTAAAGGACCATAAATTTTAAGGAGAGATAATAATGGGAGACGTATTAGGAACAATTAAAATAATGCCTGAAAGTCCTGAAGTAGACTTAGAAGCATTAAAAGAAGCAATTAAAGCAGCAATACCTGAAGGAACAGATTTTGAAAAAATAGAAGAAGAACCTATTGCTTTTGGTTTAGTAGCTTTAAATGTTATTGTAGTTGTTGGGGATTCAGAAGGTGGGGTTGAACCAGCAGAAGCTGCATTTAATAAATTAGATAATATTGCAAGTGTAGAAGTTGTTGATGTAAGAAGATTAATGTAATTTTTCTTCTTTGAATTCTTTTTTTGATATTTTCTGTTTTTTTAGTGATGTGTTTTTTAGTAAAACTTATAACTTATAATTTATAACTAAATTAGATGTTTTTAGAGATAGTACTATTTAAAGTTAATATTATTGTTTATAGGTGATGTTATATATTATTTGAATATTTTGTTTTGTATTAATTATTTTTTAAAATAGATATTAGTAAATTAATATTTAATTAAATTATTTTGTTTAAAGTGAATGTATTTGTGTTAATTAATAATTGTTATTTTAGAGTATAGTTTAATAATAAAAAAGTATTAATACTTAATAACTAAATAGTATTACTATATTAAAAAAATTATGATTGACTTAATATTAATAATAATAATCGGAACAATAATCGGAACAATAACTGGAATATTACCTGGAATTCATGTAAATACCGTGGGATTATATGTATTTTCACTATCAGATACAATATTAACGTATACAAATACTATGTGTTTATGTACATTTTTTGTAACAATAGCTATAGTTCATGCAATGTTGGAATTCATACCTTCACTTGTAATAGGAGTTCCTGATGAATCAACAGCATTAACAGTACTACCAGCACATAGATTACTCTTTGAAGGTAGAGCTTGTGAAGTGATAAGAATTGTTGCAATGGCTGGGTTTTTATCAATAATAATTATAATTTTATTGATGCCAGTTTTAGCAGTACTATTACCATTATTATATAATTTAATAAAACCATATGTTGCATATATTTTAATAATAGTAATTTTAATAATGGTGTTTAGATTTAATAATAATATCATTGGATCTGTAATTTCATTATTAATCTTTTTAGTCTCAGGAATTATGGGTTGGTTACTTTTAAATTCAAGTATGTCTAGTAGTAGTGTATTATTATGTTTATTAACAGGTTTATTTGGGACAAGCTCTTTAATTTATAGTATGTTACATGAAGATAATAAAATACCTAAACAAGAAAAATCACAAGGAATTATAATAGATAAAAAATTTATAAAAGGAGTATTTGCAGGTTCAATTGCAGGTTGTATTCTTGGATTATTACCTGGACTTGGTCCTGCTCAAGGAAGTGTAATAGCACAAAGTATCACAGGAAATGATGATATTCGACCTGAAGATTTTCTTATTACAAATAGTGGTGTAAATGTATCGGATACTCTATTTTCTTTAATAGCAATATATTTAATTGGAAATCCTAGAAGTAGTATTAGTGTATTTATTAGTTATATTCTTTATGATATGAATATTTTCCATTTAATGTTTTTAATTTCTGTATCTCTTGTTAGTGTGTCTTTAGGACTAATAATATCTTTATTAATTGGAGATAAAATTATAGAATTTATAGAAAAGATTAATTATCTATATTTGTCCTACATTATAATATTTTTAATGAGTATGGTAGTTTTAGTTTATGCTTTATTTGATGGTGTACCAGTAGGGTTTATGTTACTTTGTTATATTACTAGTGTATCTTTAGGATTAATACCTCATTTTATAGGTATAAGTAAATCTAATCTAATGGGAGTTTTAATATTACCTTCAATAATAATGTTTTTAGGATTTTAAATAATTAAAACTTCTTTAGATCTTCTTAATAAAGCTTTTTCATATTTATCAGTTTTAATTCCTGGAAAAGTATCAAGAATTGCTAGATCAAATTTTTGAAAAGTGGTTTTTGCTAATGTAAGAATGTCCATATTGTATAATGAATATCTTTCTCTTTCAATTGAAGGTAAATTTATTTTAATATTAGTTTTTGTAATATTTCTAGTTATGAGGTTAATATCATTAAAAGTCACATGTTTTGCACCACTAAGTAATGCATATATTCCTAAAGTTCCAGGGCCACATGTACAATCTAATACTTTGGGATTATCAAGTTTTTCTAATTTTTCATCTAATTGCATTATTTTAGGGGCTGGTATTTTAGGATATTCAATATGAACTTGAGTTTGGGGTTTATAAATGTATAATAATCCTTTAGGTGCAATTAATATATCACATCTAATATCACACCCTGCTTTTAAATCATATGTGTTGATTTCGGTTCCGGTATCAAGTTGACCTACTGTTTTTCGTGTATCGCCTTCAATTACACCTTTAACTTCTGGAATTTTATTAACTATTTTTTCAGCAGTTTTTGAGCTTATTTTAGGTGTAATTATTGTTAATGAATTTTCTATTAAATATGGGATATCTTGTAATTCTATAGGTATTGCTGGAGTTATTAATGGTGTTCCAATATTTCTTAATGAACTATTATCTTTTATTTCATTTTCTGAAATCATAATCTTTAAAATATGAGCCATTACAATATCTAAATGTCTTTTATTACATTTACATTTATAATAATTTTCATCTATTAAATTTAAATCTATTTGTTCTTTTAAAGGAATGTGCTTTTTTAAATTTATTGAAGAACATTCAGAACATTTTTTAAAACGTTTACGTATGTCTTCTATATTTTTAGTGTTATAACTTATACAATTATTCTTACATTTACATTTCATAATTAAATATTTTGTTTTTGTTTTTATTGAATATTTCTTAAAATAAATTTTATTGTTTAAATATTTGAATAAATATTGTAAAATTAAAAGTAATTTATTATAATTTATTTAATATTGTATTTTTTTATATTGAATTTAGTTATTTTATACATAATGTTTATTTAGTATTAAGTTTATATTATTAATTATGATTTTATTTTAAAAAATAAGGAGAAAAAAACTATCAAAAATTATGTCTCAAAAAGAAAGCATTCTAAAATATAACCTAGAATTACCAAAACTAAATTCTGATGAATTAAACGAATATAATAACATAAAAAATGAAATAATACAACTTAAATTAAATAATAACATAACAATAACACAAAAAGAAATAAAAAAGATACTAAAACAACACAACATAAAAAATCAAGAAAATATACTACAAAAAATAACACAAGAATTAACAGGATACAAAGAATTAACACCACTTATTGAAGATGATAATTTAGAAGAAATAATGATCATTGGAAACAATAAACCAGTATACATATATCATAGAACAAAAGGAATGATGAAAACAAATTTAATATTTACAAAAGAATCACAAATAAGACAAATAATAGATAAAATTGCCCAACAAGTAAATAGAAAAATAGATCAACAAACACCAATATTAGATGCAAGATTAAAAGATGGGTCAAGAGTAAATGCAACAATACCCCCAATATCTTCTGATGGATCAACATTAACAATAAGAAAATTTAAAAAAGATCCATTAACAATCATAGATTTAATAAATAATAAAACATTAACTACTCATTTAGCAGCTTTTTTATGGTTATCTATAGAAGGATTAGGAATAAATCCAATAAATATGATAATAGCTGGAGGAACAGGATCAGGAAAAACAACAACATTAAATACATTAACAACATTTATACCATCATATGAAAGATTAATTACAATAGAAGATACATTAGAAATACAAACAGCACATAAACATACAATACGATTAGAAACAAGACCTCCAAATATAGAACAAAAAGGTGAAATTACAATGGATATGTTATTAAAAAATTCATTAAGACAAAGACCTGATAAAATAATTGTAGGTGAAGTTAGATCAAAAGAAGCAATGACATTATTCACAGCATTAAATACAGGACATTCTGGAATGGGAACTGTACATGCAAATACAACAAAAGAAACAATTTCACGTTTAAGAAATCCACCAATGAATGTTCCACAAATAATGATAACTTCCTTAAATTATATTATAATGCAAAATCGATTATATAATGCTAAACAAGGAACAATCAGACGAATAACTGAAGTAGCCGAAATTGTAGGATCTGAACAAGATCAAATACAATTAAATAAAATCTATCAATATAATAATAAAAAAGATACATTAGATTACACTGCAATAACATGTGTTGCATTAAGAGAAATTGCTAAAAAGAAAGGA
The DNA here is from genome assembly GCA_030539615.1 of Methanobacteriaceae archaeon. Lineage (GTDB taxonomy): Archaea > Methanobacteriota > Methanobacteria > Methanobacteriales > Methanobacteriaceae > Methanosphaera. The sequence goes on from JAUNXU010000002.1 coordinate 44,948, forward strand.
ATAACAACAAAAGAAATAGAAGATGAACTTAAAAAAAGACAAAAAACACTAGAATACATGCAAGAGAAAAATATCCATCAAATAGATGATGTTCAAGAAATAATAGATCAATATTATAAAAATCAATAAAAATGATAATTGAAACACTTATAAAAGTTGGGAAATTAACAACAGATACATATAATTATATAAAAAAATATGATAATATTTCAAATAATTTAAAAGAAAAAATAAAAGAAAAAGAAGCTAATACTCATGATATAACTGATAAAAGTATAGATGAATTAATTAAAGAAAATACAAAAAAACAGGAAACAATAACTGCTAATATGAAAATAATATCTGTAATGATATTAATAACGCTAATTGTTTCTTTAATATTTTTAAAAATACAAGAAACTCTTATAATACTTTGTATAATCATAGGAGTAATTGTATTAATAAAATTATTGCCTAAAATAAAAAAACAAAATTATTCAAATGAAATTATGCAAGAATTACCATATGCACTAAGACAAATGTCAATAGAATTATCCTCAGGACAAGGATTATATGATTCAATGAATTCCATAACAAAAAGTGACTATGGATCATTAAGTGAAGAATTTAAATGGGTATTAGAAGATATACATTATGGAGAAGATAATAAAAAAGCATTTGAAAAAATGCAAGGAAGAATAGATTTAGAAATTATGGATCGGGTAATTGGACAAATTATAAGAACACTTAACACTGGTGGAGATTTATCTCAAACACTTACAACAATTGCTGATGAAAATATGTTTATATTACAAATGAAATACAAAGAATATTCTCAAAAATTAAACTCATTCATGCTTATATATATGTTTATAGCAGTACTTGCCCCTGTAATAAGTTTTATAATGTTAATAGCAGCTTCAACAGTAATGGGATCAATAGTATCTAAAGAAATAATATTAATATTATACTTATTTTTCTTTCCATTAATTATTTCATTTATAATATTAATAGTAAAAAAATTTGAACCAAAATTATAAAACTTTAATATTAAAAAATAATATAAATAATATTATAATAAAAAAATCATGGGGAAGGTAGGTCATGACAAAAGAGGATGAAGATTTTATAAAAAATTTCCATAAAAACAGAGATTTAAATGCCCAGTTTTCTATAAATAATAAGGAAATAAAAAAATCAATAAATGGTAAAGACTACATAGAGTTCACGTTATCTGATAAAAGTGGGGAAATAAAAGGGCGAATGTTTCCTAAAAACATACAAGAGATCTATAATGCAGTTCAAACTGGGGAAGTTATAACAACAATTGGGAAAATACAAGAATTTCCTAAAGACTCAGGGAAATATAATATTATCATAAAAAAAATATATCCTATTAAAACATATGATGAAGAAGATTTTGTAAGAAAACTTCCTAATAAAGATGAAAAAATAGAAGAAATAGAAAAACTTATAGAAACAATAGATGATGTAGAATTAAGACAGTTAATAGATGCCATTTTTGATGAAGAAACATTAAATAAATTTTATAATGCACCAGCAGCAAAATTCCATCACCATAATTATATTGGAGGATTACTTGAACATACACTTGAAGTGATGGTGATCTGTCAAGCAATAAGTAAATTATATCCCCAAATAGATAGGAATATACTTATAACTGGAGCATTATTACATGATATTGGGAAAATAGAAATATATTCATATGATAATGCTAAAATAGATATAAATCAGAAAGGACAATTATTAGAACATTTATACATATCTGCTCAACTTATAGAAGAAAAATCAAAAGAAATTAACTTATCTGATGAAAAAAGGTTACATTTAATTCATATGGCATTAAGTCATCATGGGGATAAAGATTTAGGTTGGGGATCAGCAGCCGATCCAAAAACAGTAGAAGCAGTAGCATTACATCAAGCTGATGATTTAAGTGCAAAAATAAGAAATAATATTCAAGAGTAAACTTAATAAAAAACTAAAATACTAAACTTTAATATAAAAAAACAAGAAAAATAAGAAATAGAATACTAGACGGATTTCAGAAATTAAAATAAAATCAGAGTATACTATTTAAACACGATATCAACTTTTCAACAAAAAAAGGAATAATTAGAAGGTGCAATATAATTGAGTAAAATAAAAATAGGAATCGTAGGATTGGGTAACTGTGCAAGTTCATTAATACAAGGAATATACTATTATCAAGATAAAGATCCTGAAAGTGCAATAGGACTTATGCATTGGGAAATCAATGGATATAAACCATCAGATATAGAGGTTGTCGCTGCGATAGATATAGATGGAAGAAAAGTAGGTAAAGATGTAAATGAAGCAATATTTGAAAAACCTAATTGTACTACAATTTTTCAAGAAAATTTACCTAAAACAAATGTTATAGTATCTATGGGAAATGTTAAAGATGGTGTATCACCACATATGGAAAATCAGGAAAAAGATAGAACTTTTATAGTATCATCTGAAAAATCAAAAACAAAAGAAGAGATAGTACAATTATTAAAAGATAGTGAAGCAGAAATATTAGTAAATTATTTACCGGTTGGATCAGAAGAAGCAGGAAAATTCTATGCTGAATGTGCATTAGATGCAGGTATAGCATTTATTAATTGTGTACCAATATTCATAGTAAGTGATCCTGAAATAGAACAAAAATTCCAAGAAAAGAATATTCCATGTATTGGCGATGATATTAAAGCACAAATTGGTGCAACAATAACTCATAGAACACTTGCTAATTTATTCATGGATCGTGGAGTAAAATTAGAAAGAACATATCAATTAAATACTGGTGGAAATACTGATTTCTTAAACATGTCAAATACTGATAGACTAAAATCAAAAAGAGAATCTAAAACTGAAGCAGTACAATCAGTATTAAAAGAAAGATTACCTGATAATGATATACATATAGGACCAAGTGATTATGTTCCATGGCAAAATGATAATAAATTATGTTTCTTAAGAATGGAAGGAAAAACATTTGGTGATGTACCTATGAATATTGAACTAAGATTAAGTGTAGAAGATAGTCCAAATTCAGCAGGTTGTGTAATTGATGCTATTCGATGTTGTAAATTAGGATTAGAACGTGGAATTGGTGGAGCTTTAACAAGTATATCTTCTTATACAATGAAACATCCTCCTATACAATATCCTGATGATGAAGCATATCAAAAAACAGAAGATTTCATATTTGGAAATCTTGAACGATAAATAAAAAAAGTTAATTGGAATTTTTAATTATAATCCAATTATTCTTATCTAAAATTTATTTTCAATAAATAAAAAACTTTTTTTAAATTTTATATAATATTAATTCTATTTAAATAATATTATTTTTAGTAATAATTAAAAGAAAATAGGAAAATATTATTCATTGTTTATTACTTTTTTTCTTTCATTATTAGGTATTATTCGTAACTTACCATCTGTGAATGTATTTTCTAGCTCTTTTCCATTATTCATTAGGTGTAATGTTGTAGCAAGAGCTGCTACTTCTGAATGGGGTTGTGTTGTTACAGATGTATTCCAATCTGCAGCTTCATAAACATCTCCTGGAACGTGGGATCCACCTACAATTATAAGTTTATTTTCTTTTGTTTTATCAAGTTCTTTTACTGTTTCTTGTATTGGTTTTCCATACATGGTTAAATGTAATATTTCATAATTTTCTTTTTTGTGTTGTTTTATAACTTTCTTATAACTATCACTATATTCTATTTGAAAGTCTCCACCCCAATTTTCTACAACTTGATTTACTGAGTTAATCACACTTTTATCATGATCTCCAGTTAATATTACTTTGTTTGCCATAAATGCTCGTGAAGTTAGGCATACATGAGTTGTAATTCTAGCATCTCTACCACTTCTGTGATCTAATCTTAATACGGTTATCATTTTTTTGTTCCTTTAAATTAAATTTAATGTTATTATTATCATTATTATACTAATTACTCTTGAAAATTCATTTGCTGTTCCCATACAATCTCCATTTACACAATTAAAATTTTTATGGGCTGTGTACATAATCCATAATCCACCTATTATTCCTCCAATTATACCAACTATTCCTGAAATACCTAATATAAAATAAGATAATGCCATACTAATAATGGTAGTCATAATTAATAATTTATTATTTAATCCTTTCATAAACATTTGACCAATACCATCTTTTGTAGGTTTACCATATTGTATAACTGTTAACATGCCTATTTTAGAAGCTATTTCTGCAGTTATAATTGTAGGTATAATATATGTAATAGGTACTGAAGCATATGCTGCTATTGTACTTAAAGATATTAATATTAATGTTGCTATACCACCTGTACCTATATTAGTATCTTTCATTACATTAATTTTTTTTTCGAAAGTTCCATGAACCATAGTTCCATCTCCAAAATCAATAACACCATCTAAATGATTAAAGCCTGTTATCCACATAATACTTGCATATATTAATGTGGCTACTAATATTGGTTGTAGATGAAATATATTATAACTAACATAAGCAATTATTACTCCAAGAACACTTACTATTATACTAATATATGGCCAAAGAATTATACTTCCAATTGTTTCGTCTAAACTTATTTCTCTTTTTATTGGAATTATTGTAGAAAAACCTATTATTCCAAGAATACCATTTAAACTAAAATTTAATAGAAGATCTTTATTATTTCTTGTTTTTTCATTCATTAGTTTAACACGCTCTTATTTTTACTCATCAAAGTTTAAATTATCTTCAAAGATTTTAGATACACATCCTGCAATTAAACCTCCAATAATATCATCAACAGATGGACCTAATTTACTTAATATTCCGGGTTTCTTTTTATCATATATTGTGAAATTAAATATGGCTTTAGTTCCAGATATTTGATTTGCAATAGCCATACCCATTATTTCATCCATATATAAATAAGCTGGATCATCATCAACATTGATTCCTTTTATTCTGTAATGGTCATAATCTTCTTCTAATCGTATAGCTGCAATAAGATAAGATACTACATTAATATCTTTTAAAGAATGGATAATTTGTTTAGCTAATTTATCTTTAAGTTTATCATATTCTTCTGGATCAACATCAACAATTAATTCCATACCTGCTTCAACCATATCATCTAATGTAACACCAATACCTTCAATAAATCCCATAATATCTTTAGGATAACCAAAATTGGCCAATGCTTTTTTAACTGCTTTACTAATAACAGTTTTTACACTATAATTTAATGATAAATCTGGTGAAACAGTATTTTTATTTTCACCTTTACATGCAACAAATGATATATTATAAAAATTACCTAATTGATTATCTAACTTATTTTTACTAATAGCATCAACATCCCATAATGATGTAGATATACTTTCAGTAATTATACGAAATATGTTTAGCATCATATTATTATCTAATTTAGCATCAATAATTAATGAAGCATTAATAAAAAAACTAGATTTAATATAATCAATTGTTACAATAGCACACATATCATCTTCAACAACAATTCCAGGATGAAATTCATTAGCAAAATCATTATAATGATTCTGAAAAGAATCATGATACTTAAAACAGTATCCATCAAGATTACCTAGAATATAAAGATCTTCTTTTGATTTTACAATTAAACCATCATCGGTTTTAACAAGATCAACACCTTCTATAACATTTTCCATCAAAATAATTCCTCCATTAAAAAATAAAAAAACTCAATATTCTTAAAGTTTTATATAATTATATATTATATTTTATATCAATAATATCTATTATAAATATAATAATTAACAATCTATTAAAAAATAATATTTTATAATATAATTAAATTTAGTTATAAATCCACTAACCATTAATTAATTTATCCCTAATATAATCTAATTTATCACCAAATAACTCCTTATAAAACTTAATAATAAAACCAATTAAAATAGCTGCAACAATAGTACCTTCTCTTACTCCAACTAATTTTCCAAAGAAAATAAATGATAAAATAGCACCACAGATAACCATGTTTGAATCAATAAACGGTTTAATTTTACTAAATTCTTTATGTAAAACTTTAGCAATAGATAATACAATACCTTCACCAGGCATGTACATTACACCAGCTTTAACTTCAATTAATATACCAAAAGCTAAAGTAAATGCTCCAATTAAACAAGTTATCCATTCTAGAACATATCCATTAACAGTAACTCCTGATAATAAATAAAGATTTAAATCAGTAAAATATCCAAATGGTATGAGTGTAACTATTTGTAATAATTGCTCTTTTTTAAAATCTTTTCTAAGAATTAAAATTTGGATTAAAACAAGAAATATATTAAAAAGAATAGTAAATTCACCAACACTTAATGGAAAATTTAGACTTAAAATATAAGGTATGCAAGAAATAGGTGAAGTACCTAAGTTAGCTTTAATGGATAAAGAGACACCTAAAGTCATAAAAAATAATCCAATAAATAAAATACCATATCTAACTGTTATTTCTCTTATTTTCATTAAGTAAATATATGTTTTTTATCATATTTAAATTAATAAATAGATTTTAATGATTTTAAGATAGATTTATCAATAAAAAACAAAATATTAATTAATAATATTTAAAATAATTTTTTTTTATTAGGTGAAAATTTTCATGTCAAAAATTACAGATGTTAGTAGAAATGAACTATATACAGTATTAAGATATATTGGTAAAGTATGTAAATTATTAGCAATAGCAATGATTATACCTGTAATAATTTCTTTCATATATAATGAAGAAGGTTATACAATTCCTTTTCTTTTTACAGCAGGTATTACATATTTAATTGGATTTTTATTAGAAAAATATTTTATATCAGAAACAAAACTTTCAACAAAAAGTGCAATGATTTTTTCAACAGTAATCTGGTTAGTAGTTTGTGCATTAAGTGCATTACCTTATTTTTTAACAAGTGAACTTTCCTATTTGGATAGTTTTTTTGAAGCAATGAGTGGATTTACAACAACAGGATATAGTATGTATTCTGATTTAGAATTAGTTTCATATACTATTCATTTTTGGAGAGGATTAACACAATGGTTAGGTGGTTTAGGAATAGTATTTATAGCATTAGCTGTTATAAATTCAATAAAAAATAATGTAAATTTATTATACCTTTCAGAAGGACGAGAAGAAAGAATATTTCCCAGTATTAGAAAAACTACCAGAGTAATATTCTATATATACACTGGAGCAAGTATAATAGGAATTATACTATATGTTATTGCAGGAATGCCTGTATTTGATGCAATATTCCATACATTTTCAGCAATTTCAACAGGTGGAGCTGCAATGCACAATAATAGTTTACTTTATTACAATAATTTTTATATAGAATGTGTTGCAATGGCATTAATGATATTTGGAGCAACTAATTTTCTTTTAATTTATGAAGTTCTTATGGGTAACTGGAAAGCATATTTCAAAGATATAGAAACAAAAGTATTCTTACCTTGCGTATTAATTAGTATTCTCTTAATATTATTAATGTTATGGGGATATGATGCTTTTGGATCAAATATATTAGTTAATTTAAGATATGATATTTTCCAAGTATTTTCTGCAATAACAACAACAGGACTTCAAACAACATTTAATCCAGCTTTAAGTATAAAATGGGGAAGTATCGGAATGGTATTATTAACTTTACTAATGGTAATTGGAGGTGGATCAGGATCAACTGCAGGAGGATTAAAATGGTTAAGAATAGGTGTATTAACAAAAAGCATATTTTGGGAAGTTAAATCATATATACTACCTAAAAATACAATAGTAAAACAAGAAATTCACCATATAAAAAATATAAAAGTAAGTAATGAACAACTAAGAATAACAGGAATATTTGTATATACCTATATTGTAATGTTCATACTTTCTGTAGTTATCTGTCTTTTATTTTATGATAATATACTAGATATAATGTTTGATGTAGCATCTTCATTAAGTAATGTTGGACTATCAAGTGGAATAATATCAAATACATCTCCCGTAGAAATAAAATTATTATTCATTCTAAACTTTTGGATAGGACGATTAGAAATATGGCCTGCATTAGTACTAATAGGTTTAATAATAAAAAAAATAACATCTATAAAAAAAGAATAAAAAAAATACAAATATTTCTCAATTAACAATTTATTAAAACAAAAAAAATCTAATTCAATAAAAGATGTATAAAGCGTTAATATAGTTATTGAATGAATTAAAAATAAAAATAAAAAAATAAATCAAGTAATTATAAGAAACAACAGCTTAAAGAATTATAAAACCAAAAAAATACATAAAATAAGATGTTTCAGAATAGGGAAAACTATATATATGATGTTAACTTATACAATAAATAGTGCTTTGATGCACTATTAGTGTATTTTTGCACTAATTAAAAAATCAGACACTTTAAGCGAAAGATGATCATTAATATTAAAACCTTAAAAATTTTTCTATCATAGATCAAAATTTTTTTGGAGTGTAAAAGGGGGGTTTCCTGTCAGTAATGATAGGAAACTTGTATCATCTTTTTACGTGGAAATTCAAAATCCCCATTTAGAATCTTGATAAGATTTACCCCCTGATTTTTAATTTACTAATTCTATATTTTTTAATAATTTTAAAATAATATTTTTCAAAAATATAAAAAATAAATCAAAATATTTATTACATTTTTAAGAACCTTAATTTGTGTTTCTACAACTTTCCTTTTAGTATATTTCTTTTTTTCTAGTGTGTTTAATTTTTAGTTCATTATATAGTTTTAATCATGATTACTATAATTATTGTTTTTAGTGTTGATTAAACGTATAACTCTTGGGTGTTGCAGTATTTACAGTTATTATTAGTAGTATATTCTTTTTTTTGTATGTGGTTTGTGTATTATGAACTAGTTTTATCATGAAAAATGATTTTATAATATAAACAAAGAAAAAACAACATCAAACTAATTACATCTTACAAAAAAATAATACAAATTAAACAGTATTCAATACTATCTACTAAAAAAAGATAAATATATATGATATTTGAAAATTTTATAAAAATATAAGATTTTA
>JAUNXU010000035.1:0-8836 GCA_030539615.1 Methanobacteriaceae archaeon
TTTATTTTTTTAAATTTATTATAATCCATTAATTTTTCCACAGATTTAATTTCCATATTTATTCCTTTTTCAATTAAATTTGCAAGTGGATTTAAACCTCCTGGAGTAACTATACCAAAATGATATGGATCTACTTTTGCATTATATACTAATTTATTTGGTTTTTCAATTTTCAATGGTTTAAAACCAGCACATTCTATTTTTTTAAATAATTCTAATGATTTATCTTGTGCAATATCTGGAATACTATGAACACTTGCTAATATTTTACCATAGTTTTCATTTAGATTATTAGTTGCTGTCATATTTTTTGCTAAGAATATTTCATGGGGATCAACTGATGATCCAGTATATGATATTAATTCTATGAATCTTTTTTGTTTAGGATCTATTTCTAATATTCCGCTATGTTCTGGTTTAGATATTATTCCATTATTCATAAATATTCCATTAATAGTTAAACTACATACAGTTGCTATACCTGTAGTGTCTTCATTTTTACCAGGTAATATGAGATATTTATTTCCTACACAATACTCTTGATTATTTTTATAGAATTCATCTAATATTTCAATAGATTTGTCAATATCTTTATTATTTATGTATGAAATGTTAGCTATAATATTTCCCTTATTATTTTCAATATCAAAATCAACTTGGGACATTAAATTATATGCTTTATTTAAAACATAATTTACTAATGGCTGTTGTTTATCTGTAGTATCTTTAAGAATATTTTCCTGTTTTTCAATAATATTAGTCATGGTGTTATATTCACTATATATATCAGCAACTTTAATATCTAAATTAAATCCTGATTCTGCAGCAGCACATAATGGTGTTATTCCACCAATTATAACAATTCCAATCATATTTTCTTCAACAGGCATGCCCAGAACAGATTGACCTGGCTTTCCAACTTTAAGAACTCCATTAATATTAGCTTGTTTTAGCATGTTTAATATTTGTGAAACTTCTTCTTTTTTAGCTTCAGGAACAATTCTAAAATTTGCAGGAAGAATACCTTCACCATGATCCATAATATCAAGAACAGAAGTCATATTTTTTCCAGTAAATGCTTCAAGTGGTGTTATTGAAGATTCTTTATAAGCAATTTGTTCTATGAATCTTTGAGGAATATAATCTTCTACTTTAAGTAATCCTCCAAATTTTGGTTGACTAATAATTCCTGATTTTTGTAGTACACCATCAATTGTAGTACCACATATTGTTTGAATATATTCAGTATTATTTTTATGTAATGTTTTTATACAGGGACTTACTGCTAATCCTTTTTCAAATGTTTTTTTAATTATAGGTTTTGCATTTTTATCAATTGAAGAAATGTTTACAATTACTGAGCCTTTTTTAGTTTTTGGATTGAATGTTGTTTCATACATTCTTTCTTCAAACATTGAATATACAAAATTTACTTGATCATAAATTAATCCTTTCTCAAGTTCTTTTTCCCCTTTTTTTGTTATTTTACGGCCAGAATATCCTATTTTTTCTGTAAATCCTTTTTCATCTAATATACGCATATGATATCTTACTGCTCTTTCTCCAAGTTCATATCCTCTTTTAGTTAGTTTATCAGCTATGATTTTAGCTCCAATAGGTTCTTGTTCCAAACGTAAAATTCGTAGAATTTCCATCATTTTTAAATCAGTGTTTTCTTTTACAGAAATATATATCATTTCTCCTGATGAATTGTTTTAATTTAAGATATGGTTATTATATTTATTAATTATTTTGTAAAATATAACATTATTAAAAATAAGTATTAATATTGGTTATTAAAGGGTAAATAAAATAAAAAGGATAGTGGAATTTCCTTTTTATAATGTGGTGTTGTTTATAATTTATATGTTTAAATATTTTTATGGGTTTAATTTTATATATTTAAATATTTTTCATGTTCATATGAGAATACTTGGACTCTGTAATCATCCCATTCTTGCATTTTAAGTTTCATGAATTGTTCATATGCATGTTGTCCTAATGCATTTTTAACAATACTGTCTTTTTCTAATGAATGGTATGCTTCCCATAAACTTGTTGGTAATGTATTTATTCCTTTTTTAGCTAGTTCTTCTGGTGATAATGCAAATGCATTAAATTCAGTAGGTTCTCCAGGATTAATTTGATTATCTAATCCATCAAGACCAGCTTCTAATAATACTGCAAATGCTAAATAAGGGTTACATGATGGGTCTGCAGATCTACATTCGATTCTAGTTCCAACTCCTCTTGATGCTGGAATTCTTACTAATGTTGATCTATTTTTAAGACCATATGCTATGTAACATGGAGCTTCATATCCTGGTATGAGTCTTTTGTATGAGTTAATTGTTGGTGAAAGTATTGATGATAATGCTGGAGCGTGTTCTAAGATACCTCCAGTAAAGTATAATGCTTCTTCAGATAGTCCTGTTTCTGTTTCTGGGTCATCAAATATATTTTTACCATCTTTGAATAAACTCATATTACAATGCATTCCACTTCCATTTACTCCAAAGAATGGTTTTGGCATAAATGTTACAGTATATCCTAAGTTATCAACTAATGCTTTAATTGCTTGTTTGAATGTAATTACTGCATCAGCTGTTTTTAATGCATCTGCAAATCTGAAATCAATTTCATGTTGTCCGGGACCTACTTCGTGGTGACTAACTTCTATATTGAAGTTTAATTTTTCTAATCCAAGTACAATTTCTCTTCGAATGTCTGTACCTTGATCTACTGGTTCTACATCAAAGTATACACCATTATCTGCCGGTACTATGTTTCCGTTTTCATCTTCACCAATTATGAAAAATTCTGGTTCTGGACCCATATTAAATTGGTATCCTTTTTCTTCAGCTTTTTTAAGTGATTGTTTTAGTATTCCTCTTGGATCTCCTTCAAATGGTTTACCATCAGTCCAGTGAACATCACAAATAAATCTGCATGCACCTTTTTCTTCTGGTCTCCATGGGAGTGTTGAGAATGTATCTACATCTGGTTTTAATAATAAATCACTGTTGTTTATTCCTACAAATCCATCAACTGATGATCCATCAAATAATAATCCATCTTTGATGATGTCTTCTACATCTTCAGGTTTTTTTAATGAAACTGCCATGTTTTTTGGTGTTCCATGAATATCTACAAATTGAAGTCTTAAAAATTTAGCATCATATACTTCTATTTGTTTAATAACATTTTCTATTTTTTCTTGTTCGGTTGACATTGTTAATCCTTTTTCTCCTATTTTTATAAATAATTTTTATAAACATTATTATGTTATATTTTAATTTTTTTTATTAAAATAAATGTTGCTATCGGAAATGTATTTCCTACCTAGATTATACTATTTAATTACAAAGTATATAAATGTTTTGTTAAAAAAATATTTTCAAAAGAAAGAATAACCATTAATATCAAAAAATAAGACAGTAAAAAACTTAAAACAATTAAAAAAAATAATAAAAAAATAATACCATAATTATACTAAATTAAACCGATAAATATCTTATTTTAAAATGTATAAACTCTATTTTCAATCATATTCCAAATAAATAAACTATAAAGAAATAATCTTAAATGAATTAAAATCTAAAACATCAAACATTAAAATATTCGGAGCAATAATAACATCATTAAAACCACATAAAAATTTAATAACTTCAATAACTTCTAAACAACCAGTGATACAAGGACAAACACCTAAAACTTGTGGTTTATAAGAACTAAGATTATTGATATAATCTAAAATATCACCTTCAATAGATTTTCCAAATGATTTCATTTGAAATAACTCTTCATAACTAGGGGAATCACCCATAAAAACAGAAACTTGACCTTTAGAAGATTCAACAGCACCATGAACAAAAGGAATATCTAACTCATGACACTTACGAGAAACAATAACACGTGTTAATACATTATCAACTGCATCAACAACAATATCTGAACCACTAACAATATTGTCAATATTTTCCATATCTACATGATCATTAAAAATATCTACATTAATATTAGGATTAACATTTAAAACATGATCTTTAGCAACTTCAACTTTAGACTTAGATAATGTACTTAAACCACTTAAAAGTTGTCTATTAAAATTACTAACATCAAAAATATCTTCATCAACTAAAATTAAATTACCAATACCTACACGTACAAGTTGATCAATAACAATACCACCAAGACCACCACAACCAATAACACAAACAGTAGCTTTTTCTAAAACTTCTTGATCACTGTTATCAATAATTTCTGATTGTCTTTTAATCATTTCATAATAATTATAACTCATAAAAAATAAACAACTCCTAAATAAAATTTATTTAATAATCATATTATTATAAAACAATATTAAAAAAAGTTACTATTTAATAAAATATCAATAAAACTAGAATCTAATGATAAAAATAACTCATAAATTAAAAATTCAATTAATAAAATAAAAAAAGTATTTGAAATAATGTGAGGACTCATCAAATTGATAAGTGCCGGGGGCGGGATTCGAACCCGCGACCTCACGGTATCCCAGGAAAAAGTCAGAGCACTGCTTAATACCCTATGAGCCGTGCGCTCTAACCAGCTGAGCCACCCCGGCAGTGGCTTATTAAAACTATATGTAATAAGAAATATATAAACTTTACTATGAAACTTCGCTTTTGTCAATTTAAATTTTTTTATAAGTTTATAAGAAGACACATTAACTAAATCTGGAAAATAAAATTATAATAATGTCTATTTTATAAGTAAAATATAACTTAAATATAACTAGTTAAAAAAGTTTAAAAAAATAATAAAAATTAATATATAATAATTAATAATAAAAAAAGAGAGAGAATATCATAATGAATAATCAAATTGAAGATGAACATATAATAGAAGCATTAGGAATGTCACAAATTACCATAAAAAACGGGGAAATAACAAAAATTACTGAACCAAAAATAGATTATTGTCCATTATTTAATAAAAAAAGAAATATTAAAACTATCACAAAAGAAGAAATAAAAGAAAACATAGAATTTAGAATAAAAGATTTTGGAATGTGTACAAAAAATAGAAGTTTTGAAATAAAAGACTTATTAACTGTAGGAATATCTGAAATATTAAAAACTAATGTAGCAGAAGGTAATCTTGATTGTGTAGTAGGTGTATGTGAAGGAGTAGGAACTTTATTATTAACTGATCCTGATTTAATCCAAGGTGTAGGTGGAAGAGTATCAGGACTTGTAAAAACAACACCCATACTTGAAATAATTGATAAATTAGATGAAAAAAATATTTTAGATCCTAAAACAGCTGAAATAAATCAGATAAAAGGAGTTAAAAAAGCAATTAAAGAAGGATATAAAAATATAGCAGTAACAGTAGTAAGTCCTAAAGATGTACAAGAAATTAATAAAATAAGAAATGAAACAAAATCAAATATATACATATTAGTTGCTCATACATCAACAACTACCATTGAAAATGCAGAGTTATTATTTGAAAATGCTGATATAATAACAGCTTGTGCATCAAAGAATGTGATAAAACTTGCAGAAGAAAAACAAGTATATCATTATGGAAAATCAGTACCAATATATGCAATAACTGAAAATGGACGAAAATTATTAGATACTAGATTAGAATTTCTTGGAAAAAACAAAAGTACAAATAATTATCCTATAAAAGATTTTAATCCAGCAAAACCATTAATTTAATTTTAAAAAATATAAAGAGGAAAAAAATTGACACAAATTAAACAAGCTAAAAATCATAGTATAACACCAGAAATGGAATTTGTAGCAAAAACTGAAGATATATCTAAAGAAAAAATCTGCCAGTATGTTGCTGAAGGAAAAATAGTCATACCTAAAAATAAAAATAGAAATACAAAACCAACAGGAATTGGAAAAGATTTAACAACAAAAATAAATGCAAATATTGGTTCATCTACTGAAATTGAAGATATATCTGAAGAAAAAGAAAAATTAGAACTTCTTGTAGAATATGGTGCAGATGCTGTAATGGATTTAAGTACAGGACCTCATCTTAAAGAAATACGTGAAATGATTATAAATAATACTGATATTCCATTAGGAACAGTGCCAATATATGAAGCAGGAGTTGATGCATTAGAAAATCAAAAAGCAATAGTAGATATGGATTCTGATGCTTTATTTAAAACAATAACTAATCAAGCAAAAGAAGGAATTGATTTTATAACTGTGCATTGTGGGATAAATAAAGATTCAATAGAATCATTAAAAAATTCAGATAGAATTATGGGAATTGTCAGTAGAGGTGGAGCATTAACAACTGCATGGATGATGCATAATAATGCTGAAAATCCGTTATATGCTGAATTTGATTATCTTTTAGAAATATGTCAAGAACATGATGTAACTCTTTCATTAGGAGATGGTTTAAGACCTGGTTGTATACATGATGCAACAGACATACCACAAATTCAAGAATTAACAACATTAGGAAAATTAGTAAAACGTGCAAGGGAAAATAATGTGCAGGTAATGGTTGAAGGACCAGGACATGTTCCAATAAATCAAGTTAAAGCAAATATGCAAATACAAAAAACTATATGTTATGGTGCTCCATTTTATGTTTTAGGTCCATTAGTAACTGATAGGGCACCAGGTTATGATCATATAACTTCAGCTATAGGTGGAAGTATTGCAGCTTCATATGGTGCTGATTTTTTATGTTATGTTACACCAGCAGAACATTTATCAATACCTAATGCTCAACAAGTAAAAGAAGGTGTAATTGCTTCAAAAATAGCAGCTGAAGTAGCAGATATTGCAAAAGAAATACCAAGTACACTTAAAAAAGAACGGGAAATGGCTGAAGCTAGACATAATTTTGATTGGGATTGTCAATTTAAATTAGCTATTGATGGTAAAACAGCAAAAGAAATTTATGATAATAATCCTACAGAAGATGATGAAATGTGTACTATGTGTGGAGAATTTTGTGCATTAAAAATGGTTAAAGATAATTTATAAAAATATTAGTAAATTGGATAATTTTAATATATTTTATGAACTAAATAATATATTATAGATTAATGAAAAAAAAATATTAGTTATATTAATATAATAAAAAAATTTCATATATATTAAAAAGGAGGCTATTTTCATGGCAAAAAAAAGTAAAAAGTCATTACCAGCTAGTGGTGCAGGTCTTGTAAGATATTTTGAAGATGAAACTGCAGGACCAAAATTATCACCTAATCAAGTTATTATTGCAGTAATAGTTTTAGCATTATTGTGTATAGCATTAAGATTCACTTATTAAAATTGAATCAATTCTTTTTTTTTAAATTTTATTATTATTTCATATAATATTTAATAATTAAAAATTAGATATTATAATATCCATTAAATTTTTAGGAGTAAATATTTTTTTTCTTTTATAATTTTTTGGAATATAAAATGGAGGGCAAGATAATGTTAAATGCAAGAATAACAAGAATTTCTGAAGAACCATTTGCGGTTATGTTTGCAAGTATTTCAGTTGTTTTAACATTAGTAGCATTAGTTCTTTTAGGAATATTAACTACTATATTTTCAGCTACAGTACTTCCAACAATTAGTGGATCAATTATTGGTGCATTTATAGCATTAATTATACTTGTTGTTGTTGGTGGATTTATATGTGATTTTCTTTATGGTTATTTAGTTGCTAAAATATATAATTTATTAGTAACCAAATATGTGGGAATTCAAGTTGAATTAACTGATGGTGGTAAATTAAAAGAAATAGATGCTATTCATACATCAACTATTGTTGGAGCAATAACTGCTGTGTTATCATTAATTATTATGATTGTTTTAATGTCAGTTTTAATGTTAATGACTTCAGGAGTATCAGTATTAGCTTCTATAGGAACAGAAATAACTAATGCTACAGCATTAACTGGTGCTGAAGCAGCAGTTCCAATGGTTGGTTTATTTAGTATATTATTAATTGTGATAGTAGCAATATGTTCATTTGTATTATCATTTATTTCAACAGCAATTTGTTGTTGGATTTTTAATAAATTAGCAGAAAGAGAATGTCCAACTGAATTAGAATTAGTTGGTAATAAAAATGAAGGATATGAAATTAAATCAATAAATGTTGAAAGTTTCCTTAAATCATTCGGTTTAGCATATGTATTAACTAATGTAATAATTTCCTGTGTAACTAATTTATTTTCTGCAGTACTATTATCTGAAGGAATATTAGATACTATACTGGGTATAGTCTTTGGATTAATTTTAGGATTAATAACTATTGCAATTATGGTTTATGTATATAATTATCTTACAGAAAAAATTAGTGGAATAAGCTTTGAAACAGGATCTATAGAAATAGAAGATTAAATAATTAATTGGGGATATAAAATGACTAAAGAAATAAAATGTAGAAGTATTTCAAAAGGAAAAAGTACTGGGAAAGCTATAGTTACACAAGAACCTATTAGTTTTCTAGGAGGAGTTGATCCAGATACAGGTATTGTCATTGATAAAAAACATGAGTTATATAATCAGAAAATAACTGATAAGATTCTTGTAATACCATCAGGTAAAGGATCAACCGTAGGATCTTATGTAATTTATCAAATGGTTAAAAATAATACAACACCAAAAGCAATAATTTGTTTAAAAGCTGAACCTATTATAGCAACAGGTGCTCTTATTTCAAAAATTCCTCTTGTTGATCAACCAGAAGAAGATGTATTAAAATTATTATCTTCTGATGATACTGTTACAGTAGATGCAGATAATGCTGTAATAACTGTAATTTAACTTTTAATTTCTTTTCTTTAGTTTTATTCTTTTTT
>JAUNXU010000035.1:8846-14763 GCA_030539615.1 Methanobacteriaceae archaeon
ATATCTATTTTAATACTTTTCTTATTTTTTTTTATTATTATTCATATTTGTGTAGTATAATTTATTATAATTTGTTACTATTTTTAAAAGTATTGTAACTTATTAATCTACTTGTATGTAAATTTTAAATATAAAAAGAAGCATATATAAAACTGTTAATATAATAAAATCAAAGTACATAATTTTAATATAATTACAATTATTCTTAGTTATAAACCTTTAAAAAATAAGATATATGTAATTAAGATGTAATAGCTTTAAAAAAAAGATTATCAAACTTTTATAGATTATTATAATACTATGTTAATTCATTATTTGAATACTATTTTAAAGTAAAAATGAATTAATAAAAAAAGGAAATTTTTTAAATTTAATATTTATTTTTTTAATAGGAGTTGAATGTTTTGAGTAAATTATTTATTTCATGTGCTTTACCTTATGCTAATGGGTCTTGTCACTTAGGTCACTTAAGATCTACTTATATTCCAGCAGATATTTATGCGAGATATAATCGAATGAATGGTGTGGATGTTCTAATGGTATGTGCTACAGATGAACATGGAACACCTATTGCAGTTCGTGCAGAAAAAGAAAATAAAAATCCATTAGAAATTACAGATAAGTATTATGAACTTATATGTAATGATTTAAAAAATTGTAATATTTCACTTGATAGTTTTAGAAGAACTACTGATAAATTACATTATGATATAGCACAACAATACTTTTTAAAATTATATAATAATGGATTTATTTATGATGAAGAAATAGAACAATTATATTGTGAACATTGTAAACGTTCATTACCTGATAGGTATGTGGAAGGAATTTGTCCATATTGTGGTGAAGAAGGTGCAAGAGGAGATCAATGTGAAGTATGTGGACGTCATTTAAATCCTACAGAATTAAAAGAACCATATTGTCTTATTTGTGGAAACACTCCAAAAGTCAATGTATCAAATCAATATTTTTTCAAATTAAGTCATTTCCAAGATGGAATTAAAAATTGGTTAGAAACTAATAATTCATTACCTGATAATGTTCATAATTATGCTTATGATTGGGTTAAAGATGGATTAAGAGATTGGATATTAACAAGAGATATGTCATGGGGAGTACCTGTGCCTCTTGAAGGAGTAACAAATAAAGTATTATATGTATGGGGGGAAGCATTCTTAGGTTATATCTCATCAGCAGCTAATTGGGCACATAAACATAATCTCAAATGGGAAGATTATTGGAATGATAAAGTAGTTCATTTCATAGGAAAAGATATAATATATCATCATACAATCTTTTGGCCTGGAATGTTAATGGGAAATGATTGTAAATTACCTGATAGTGTAGTTGCTGGAGGTTATCTTTCATTAGAAGGACGTAAAATGTCAACAAGTAAAGGTTGGGTAATATGGGTAGAAGACTTTTTAAAAGATTTTGATTCAGACTTATTACGATATTATATGATTGTCAATGCTCCTTTAAGTAAAGATACTGATTTTTCCTGGGATGATTTCCAACGTAGAATCAATGATGAATTAGCAGATATATTAGGAAATTTTTTACATAGGACATTTTCATTTACTGAACGATTTTTTGAAGGTAAAATACCACAACCTGGAAAATTAGATAAACTAGATGAAGAATATTTAACTGAAATCAAAAATCTTTCAGATGAAGTAGGAAAATCCATAGAAAACTTTGAGTTTAGAGAAGGATTTAATAAAATAATGAAGATATCAAAATATGCAAATAAATATTTCAATGATAAAAAACCATGGAAAGCAATAAAAGAAAACCCTGAAGAAGCAGCAACATGCTTATATTTATCTAATCAATTAGCATATGTATTAAGTATTGTGTTAACACCATATTTACCTGGAAAAACACAAGAAATCCGGAAAATATTAAATATACCTACAGAAACAGTGTCTGGATTTACACAATTTGATAATAGAAAACCAAAAATCCAATGGTCTGAAACTAAAAATTTATTAGAAATAGATCATAAAATAAATAGTCCTTCACCAATCTTTAATAAATTACCTGATGAAATAATTAAAGATAAAAAAGAAGAATTATACAATACATTAAAAGAAGAAGAAAAAAATAAAGAGGAAGATGAAAATATGAGTAATTTAATATCAATAGATGAATTTGGAAAAGTAGAATTAAAAGTAGGACAAATAAAAGAAGCAGAAAATATTGATGGTTCAAAAAATTTACTAAAATTACAAGTAGATATAAAAGAAGATGAACTAAGACAAGTAGTAGCAGGAATTGCAAAAAAATATAGTCCTGAAGAATTAATTGATAAGAAAGTTATAGTAGTAACAAATCTTGAACCTGCAAAACTATTTGGAGTAAAATCTGAAGGAATGTTACTTGCAACTGATAGTATGAATCTTTTAACAACAGAAGGTAAAGTGGGTGAAAGTATAAAATGAGTGAATCATTCTTAGTGGCACAAACAGAAAAATTTCTTAAAGAAATTCAAAAACAAGAAATACCATCTAATATCACTAATTTCAATGAATTCATAGATTTATACATAACACTTAAAAATAATTTAATAAAACTACAAGATATCAGAAATGAAATGGAAATACGAGGCTATAGTTCACCTTATCGATCATTAAAACGATATGGTAAAATGAATGCTACAAATGATGTGGTAGCAGAAGATTTTCATGATCAATCCCGTCATGCTCAATATTTCAGAATGAAAGCATCAACTAAAAAAAATATATTAGATCAGGTAAAATCTGCTATTGCATCACATAAAATAGCAATAGGTCACTTAGAAGAAGATACAATCATTAAATGTAATAAATGTAATCAAACATACAGTAAACATACATTAGATAATTTATTAGTAACTAAAAATCAGGAATATACAGGATATCAATGTCCATGTAATAGTCATAAATTAACCTATGAAAAAAATGAGAAAGGAATCTGTAAAATAGATTTAATAAGATACTTACCATTAGCTGGAGACTACATGCTAAAACGATCTGAGTTATCTAGCTTTGGAAAAGAATCTTATCGAAACATAATTCATATTTTAAAACAAGAAAAAAGAGGCATTGTAAAAAGTGTAACAGCTGTAGTAAAAGTAAAAGAAGAAAATGGTAAAACAGTAAGACACAGAGTAAATATTGATTATGCTGATGAAAGTAGTTATGAAAGAGAAGTAAGAAAACGTTATGGTGCAGAAGCAAAGATTGAATTTCTTCAATTTCATCATAAAAAACCTTCTTTAATTAATGATAAACATGTACAAACAAGTTTAGCAATAGCATATATAAAATATTCTGAAAATATTATAAAAAAGAATATTGATGAAATTGTATTAGATCATACACATAATATTGATAAAGTAGAAAAATATTATGAAATACAAGAAAATGCTAGATGTACATCAAGAAAACTTGCAAGAACAGCTGAAGAACGTATTGAACTTGAAAAAGATATATTTATTCTAGAATTAAAGAAAGAAAATTTAATACATAATGATATATTAGATCGAGAATTAAAAGAAGATCTTAAAAAACAAGATGAAATATCTGAATATTATTATACAAAAACCCCAAGAACATTAATTATATGGGATATTTTTAAGTATTATTTAACAACATCAGTTAATAGAAGAACAAGTTATGCAGGACCATTTCCTAATTTAAGACCTACTCTAGATACAAATCAAATGAAGGCTTTTGATGAAAAAATGCCTAAAAATATAATTAATTTATTAAAAGAAAATAATGAAAATATATTATATATACCGAATTTAAAGGAAATAATACAGTATAAACAAGAGATTGAAACTAAACAGAATAATTTACATATAAGAATTGATCATGCATGTTGTGCTGCTGTAGCAATAAATATTAAAACAGATATTGGATTAGAAAAATCTGCTCATTTGTTTAATTTGAATATGGATCAAGTAACAAAAGAAAAACAAAGTATACAAAAAATAGAAAAACCTAAAACAAATAAAGCTAAAAAATTCCTTGAAATGATTAAATAATAAAAAAAGATTAATATGAGTTCAATAGTGCATGTAAATAAACCATTATCATCTAGTATAATTATTGAAATTTTAGATCAAAATCCGGATTTAGAAACAATAACTTTACCTGAAAGCTTGTATAATAGAACTTCACATACTTATTTAGATGCATTAACTCAGTTAGAAATTCAAATACAAACTAAGTCGGTAAGAGGAAGACCTCCAATATATGATGATCAATTACAAAAACAAATTGATGATTTAATAAAAGAAGGAATGCCTCCAAAAATAATATCTAAAAGACTTAAAATAAGTCAAAAAACAGTATATCATTTAAAGACACTTCCATTAAAAAGAGGTCCTGAAAGTAAATATACTCAAGAACAAATTGAAGAAATTTTTATCTTAAAAGATAATGGTTTGAAAGTTAAAGATATTTCTAAGAAAATGAATATTCCTCTTAGAAGTGTTTATGATTTAATAAAAAAGAATAAAAGAGATTAAATAATGAATGCTGAAATGTTACTTATAATATCAGGAGTTTGTGGTTTAATAGCATTTGGTATGACTTATATTTTAATGCCTAATCTTATTAAACGTTTAAAAGAAGCTGATGTTGTAGGTAAAGATATACATAAATTATCAAAACCTGTTGTTGCTGAAATGGGTGGTATTGGAATTTTATTTGGTTTTACTATTGCAATAATGGTAGGAGTTTATTTGTGTCCTGAATGGTTATCTCAATTAACAATAACTTTGATTGTTATTTTACTTGTAGGTATGATAGGAATTGTTGATGATATTATAATGTTAACACCTAAAGAAAAACTTATTCTTTTATGGGTAGCAGGATTACCGATAATGTGGATTGCTCCACCAAATGTGGGAATTTTATACATGTTATCAATACCTATGGCAGTTACAATAGCTTCTAACTTAACAAATATGTTAGCAGGATTAAATGGTATAGAAGCAGGATTAGGAGTTATAGCAATGACTTCTTTAACAATCTCATGTATAATCATGAATAAATATGATGCAGCAATTATATCATTTTCAATGTTAGGAGCATTACTTGCATTTTTATTATATAATAAATATCCTTCATATGTATTTCCTGGAGATACAGGAACATTGATAATAGGTGCTTGCATAGCAATAGTATCATTTATTGGAAGAGTTAAAATTATAGCATTTATAGTTTTAATACCAAATATTATTGATGGTCTTTTAAAATTTTATAGTGCAGGTATGATGAATAGACAAAATCATAAACCTACAAAAATAAATGAAGATGGGACATTAGAAGCATCAAATTCAGGTTTTAAATCATTAATACGGGCTATTTTACATAATAAATCTATGAGTGAAAAGAATGCTGTTTTAATTATATGGGTTATTGGGTTAATTTTTGGTTCAATCGGAATTTTATATGCATTATTTGCAAAAGGGTATGTGTTCTAAATTAATTATTACTATTTTTTTTCATACCCACTTTATCTTTGTTGTAATATTATAATTGTTACTTTTAGCAGGATTATAAAAAGTATTACTTTCTGATTCTTTATTAAATGTTTTTGTTATTTTTTCACGTGTATAATACTCAATTCTAGAACCAGTACTATCTTTTTCTGAAGCATTTAAATTATTTCTTGTTGTTAAAGTAATTGTAAGGTTTATTTTATTTTTTCCATATTCTGGCGTTATTTTTACAATTTGTATCTGGATTGGTTTGGTTAACTCTGGAAGACTTTCTTGATAATAATTGAAAGTGTCATTGTAATATATTGCATAACCATTTTTTTCTGCTCCTGTTTGTGCTCCAAGTTGAGCTGCTGTCAATATAGTATTTTTTTCTGTTTCTTGTGTTATTATTGTAAGAATAGGTATGGAAATTGTTAT
>JAUNXU010000035.1:14773-17574 GCA_030539615.1 Methanobacteriaceae archaeon
GAAAGTTCAGGTTACAAATGTAAATAACCTGAACTTTTTTATTCATAATTTTTTTCTATATTTGAGTAATTATTATACTAGTTGTTGTTTCTTCTTTTTTATTTTCTATCTTGTATGTTTTTCCAGGTATTAAGTATATTGTTGTTTGATTATAACTATTTTTTATATTGTTAGGTATAGGTTTTTTATATGTGATATGATTGTATGTGTTTATGTATATTCCTGTTTTATTTATTATTGCTGTATATGTTTTATTTTCTAATTTTTCTGGAAGAGTTATAATTTTTATATGACTTTCTTGATTGGTATAAGCAGTATTTATTGTTTGTGTTATTTTTTCTATTAATTGTCTAGTTTCTATTTTTTCTTTAGTTTTAAATGATGTATCTAACTCTTCTATTGATAAATTAATCATTATTGCACTAATTATTATAATTGTTGAAAATACTAATATTATTTCCACATTTATATTTCCTTTTGTTTTCATATTATTAATTATTATTGTAATCATTTATAAATTTTTATAATAAAAACAAGAAATAATTAGGTATTGTTTAAAAAAAGTAGATATTAAATATAATAATTAATGGATGTTATAAAAATATTTAAAATAATTATAAAAATAAACAAAAATTCATCTATTCATAATATTATTTTTTAACTGTAATATTGTTTCAGAACTATTACCTATAGCTTCAGATGGAATCTCTAATATATTCTTTATTTCAGGATCATCTAAACTACTAAAACCCATTTTTTGAACATAATCAACTAATTTATTTCTAAGCTTTTCATCTTCAATTTCATCTGGATCCATTCCAAGATATAACGGAAGTTTTTCAGTAGAAGGAAACAACTTATTAAACTTAAGTTTAGAACGTTCTTCCTGTCTTCTTTTATAAATAGTTTCTAAAGAATCATTTAAATAAGGATCAGTATAAGGAACACCAACATCACTTAAACCAATCATTCGTTCATCAACAGATTTTAAAGGTTTTTCAAGATTATTTAAATCTAATGCAGCAATAGTACCTCCATTTCGATGGAATTCAGGACCTTCACCAATAAAAAAACCAGCATCAATAAATGCTGCACGAACAGGAGCAGCAGAAGTATAAGTTAAAATAAGGGAATCAGTAAATAAATGATCATTAACCTTTTTAAAAAATTCAGTTGTATACAGTTCAGGTGTTTTAACAGGACTAAAAGGATCTAAAAATACTACATCATAATCATTTTTAGTTTCTAAAATAAATTTCCTAGCATCAATAATGTTAATATTAATCTTAATATTATCAGGAGTTTCATCAAAAAATGTTTGAAACTTAAGATAATCCTCTTCTAAAAGTTTAAGTTCAATAGCCTTTTTCACAATTTTATAAGAAGATATAGGACTTGGTACAAATAAAGCTGTTGCCAATGTTTCAACAGATAATTCAACCATGTCAATTTCTATATTAACATCTATTCCATTTAATTCTTCAATTAAAGCAGCAGTATTATATCCAATTCCACTACAAATATCTAAAACACGAATAGTTTCCTTTTCTAAAGCTTTTTCTTTGATATTAGATGGTCTTACAAATTTTAAAAAAGATTCTGTTATAGCACCATAAGTACTATGTAATGTTTCAGAACCTTTGCTAGATTCCTCAGAATTAAGCGTATAAGAATCATCAGCTGTTTTTACTAAAAATCCTTTTATTTCTTCATTAAGTAATTCTCTAGCATCCTTATGATCTTCTGATTCAAGATCAAATAATTGATGTACTGCTTTTATGTTTTCAGAATTTATCACTAATGTTGAATAACCATTCATTTTTTATTATACGCTCCATTAATATCCTTTTATTTTAATTCTAATTTAATTGAATATTATATATATAAATATATGTCAAAGTAATATATAATTATATCACATAAAAAATTATAACTTTCTAAAATAAAAGATCATTGATTTATAAAAAGAGTATGAATAACAAAATATTTATACAATATTTAAAAATATCATTATAAAATTTAGGTTAATACAGTAAAAATAGAATAATAACTATTTTTAAAAGGATTCATATAACTAATTATAGAAATAATATTAATCAACTAACAATATTACTAATTTTAATTATTTATTTTATGATAAACACTAATAAAAAATATAAAAATTATTAAAAATTCAGGATATGAAAAATATATGTTAAATAGGAATGTTCCTAGGTTACGATTTTCAGAATTTAAAGATGAATGGGTGAAAAGTACTTTAAAAGAATACACTGAAATAAATCCTAAAAATCAGGAATTACCTAATAAATTCATTTACATCGATTTGGAAAGTGTTGATTCTGGTTTACTTAAAGAAAAAAGAACCATTACTAAAGAAGATGCACCCAGTAGAGCTCAAAGAATTTTAATGAAAAATGATATTTTATATCAAACTGTAAGACCATATCAAAAAAATAACTTTTATTTTGATTTTGAAGGCAGTAATTATGTTGCATCAACAGGTTATGCTCAATTAAGAACAACACAAAACTCTCAGTTTCTATATCAACTTTTACATACTGAAAAGTTTGTTAATGAAGTTTTATCCAAATGCACTGGAACAAGTTATCCTGCAATCAATTCAACTGATCTAGCAAAAATTAAAATAAAAACTTGTTCCATAACTGAACAGAATAAAATAAGCTCTTTTTTGACACAAATTGACACAAAAATAGAATTGTTAAAAAAACAATACCAAAATTTCACTAATTTTAAGAAGTTTTTGATGCAGAATTTGTTCACACAGAAATTAAGATTTACTA
>JAUNXU010000036.1:0-4915 GCA_030539615.1 Methanobacteriaceae archaeon
AATGACATATAGTATAATAATAATATTAATGAATAATTTAAATTAATTCATGGATTATATGTTAATTTATATACCATGACTAAAGTGAGGGTATTAAGTGAAATCTCTTATAAATGATAGCTTAAAAGAATCAAATAATAATGGAATATCAATAGAAAGATCAATAGAAGATAAAATATCCGGATCAAGTCTTGATGAAGTTAATCAAGAATTAGTGGATATTATAAATCAAAGCAGAGCTAAAATCTATGTAATAGGTTCTGGTGGTGCAGGAAATAATACAATATCACGGCTTGGTGAAATTGGTATAGAAGGTGCAGATACTATCTCAGTAAATACTGATGCACAAGATCTGTTTTTCTGTAAATCAAATGATAAAATATTAATTGGTAAAGAAACTTGTTCTGGTTTAGGTGCAGGAGGACTTCCTGAAGTAGGGGAAGCTTGTGCTGAAGAAAGTGAAGAACAATTAAAAAAGAAACTTGATGGTGCAGACATGGTATTTATTACTTGTGGATTAGGTGGTGGAACTGGAACTGGATCAGCACCGGTAATTTCCAATATTGCACAAAAAGTTGGAGCATTAACCATTGCAGTAGTTTCAATGCCATTTAGTGCAGAAGGATTAGTAAGACGTGAAAATGCAGAAAAAGGATTAATGAACTTACAAAAAAATGCAGATACAGTAATAGTGATACCTAATGATAAATTATTGGAAGTAGCACCAAATTTACCAATTAACAAAGCATTCTTAGTAGCAGATGAGCTATTAGGAAGAGCAGTTAAAGGTATAACAGAATTAATTACTAAACCTGGACTTGTAAGTCTTGATTTTGCAGATATAAAAAGTATCATGGAAGATTCTGGTATGGCAATGATTGGAATGGGTGAATCAGATACTGGTGATAGAGCTATAGAATCAGTAAATGAAGCATTAAATAGTCCATTATTAGACATTGATATATCTAATGCAAAAGGGGCATTAATAAACATAACAGGAAGTTCTGATTTAACATTAAACGAAGCAGAAAAAATAGTTCAAATTGTTGCTGATGAGCTAGATCCAGAAGCAAATATAATATGGGGTACTCAAATTCAAGAAGATCTTGAAAGTACTATAAGAACAACTATTGTAGTAGCAGGAGTTAATTCACCATCAATATTTGGTGATGAAGAAGAAGATACCTATAAAGAAACACCTCATGAAGATAATACACCATCACCAGATTCTGATCTTGAAGGATTCATTGATGATGTATTTTAAATAAAAAAAAGTGATTTCATTAGTATTTAATCTTTTAAATATTTATCTTTTATAAAGATGTATTATTTTTTTCTTTTATTTCTTTTTAGAATAAAATTTGAATAAACTAATTGAAACATATTTTTTTTTACTAAATTTAATTTTATTAAAAAATAACTATCTATGAAAAAATCAATTTCTTTTTTTAAAAAAATTTATATCAATTTCCATAAACTATATAAATAGTAACTTAGATAAATTATTATTGATCCCTATCTTAGGTTTTAATAAATTTCTCATTTTTTTAATAAAATTATTAAAGAAGGTATTTTATGGAGTTAAACAAAGAATCAATAAACAGTTTTTTAAAACAATGTCAAAGAGTGCTTAAAGTATCAAAAAAGCCAGATAAAAATGAATACAAAACAGTAGCAAAAGTTACTGGTATTGGAATTATAATTATAGGTTTTGTTGGTTTTTTAATAACTTTAATAGCTCAATTAATATTCTATACATCATAAGTAATAGAATAAAAAATAAACTAAAATATATAGTAGTATAAAAACAATGAATAAATAAACTTAGAAAAAAAGTGATAAAACATGATATTTGCATTCAGAACAGCAATAAATCAAGAAAAAAACGTAGCAGCTTTACTAGCTTTGAGTATTAGAGGCAGTGACTTAGAAGTAAAATCAATACTTTCTCCAGAAACTATTAAAGGTTATATTTTAGTAGAAACTGATGATACTCTTGATATGCAAAATCCTGCATTGAAAATACCTAATATGAGGGGTTTAGTTGAAGGTAATATTCCTTTTGATGAAGTTAAAACATTCTTAAACCCAGAACCAGTAATGTCTAAAATAATAAAAGGCAGTATTGTTGAATTAATTTCTGGACCATTTAAGGATGAAAAAGCGAAAGTAGTTCGTATAGATGAATCAAAAGAGGATGTGGTTTTAGAACTTATTGAAGCGGCAGTACCTATACCTGTCACAGTTAAGGGTGACCAAATCAGATTAATACAAAGGGAGGCTGAATAGTGGCTAGTGAAACTATAGAAATCCTAGTGGAAGGTGGAAAAGCCACACCAGGACCACCATTAGGTCCTGCAATAGGTCCATTAGGTATTAATATGATGCAAGTTGTTGAAGAAATCAATAAAAAAACAGGCGACTTTTCTGGAATGAAAGTACCAGTGAAAATAACTGCAGATCTTGATACTAAAGAATTTGAAGTATCCGTGGGAACACCACCTACAACTGCATTAATTCTTGATGAATTAAAAGTAGAAAAAGGATCACATACACCTGGTACAGAAGTTGCAGCAGATCTTTCAATGGAACAAGCATTTAAAGTTGCTAGAATGAAATTTGATGATTTACTTGCAAATGATTACAAACACGCAGCAAAAGAAGTGGTTGGAACATGTGTAAGTATGGGAATTAACGTCGAAGGTAAAGATGGACGTGAAACTCAGAAAGATATGGATAATGGAATGTATGATTCAGTATTTGAAGAATAATCAAATAACTAGAATATAAACTATTATAAATCTTAAAACTTGTATAACATATTAAATACAAAATAATAAATTTAGACTTTTAAATAAAAATATATTAACAAAGTACAGTATAGTACCAATTCGAGTTAATACACGCTGAACTATTAAAATAATATAATTAAATTAGTTATATTATTTACTTTTTATAGTTCATTGGAGGAAATTAAATGACACAAGATATTGAAGAAGCAGTGAAGAAGGCTAAAGAAAATTCTCAGCCGAGAAACTTCACACAGTCTATTGATGTGGTCATAACCATAAACGATTTAGACATAGATAAGCCAGAAAACCGTATAGATGAAGAAGTATTTCTCCCAAATGGTCGTGGAAAAGATGTAAAAATTGCATTTATTGCTGAAGGAGAATTAGCATTCCAGGCAGAAAAAGCAGGAGCAGAATTAGTATTAACCAAAGAAGATTTAGAAGACTTTGGTAAAGACCGTAAAAAAGCAAAGAAAATGGCTAATCAATATGATTTCTTTGTAGCTCAAGCAGATCTCATGCCAACTGTAGGTAGATATTTAGGACCAGTACTTGGACCTAGAAAAAAAATGCCTAAACCAGTTCCAGCAAGTGCAAAACCAGACACCATATTGGAAAAATTACGAAGCACTATAAAAGTAAGAGTGAAAGACCAACCAATGCTCCAGTCAATAGTAGGTTCTGAAGACATGGATGATGCTGCAATAGCAGAAAATATCGATGCTATAATGGACATATTAGACAGAAATTTGGAAAAAGGTACAAAACAAATAAAATCATTGTATGTTAAAACAACAATGGGACCTGTAACGAGGGTGATCTAGATGCATCATGTTGCAGATTGGAAAAAAGAAAAAGTACAAGACCTTGAACAATTAACTGAAGAACATGATGTAATAGGTATAGTTGATTTAGCAGATATTCCTGCACCTCAATTACAAACTATGAGAACATCATTAAATAAAGATGCAGTATTAAGAATGTCACGTAAAACATTCATTAAAATAGCATTAGAAGATTCAGAAAAAGAAGGGGTTACTAAATTAACAGAGCACATGTCTGGTCAACCAGCATTGGTTTTCACTGAAATGAATCCTTTCAAATTATTTAAAATACTTGAAGATAGTAAAACGGAAGCTCCAGCAAAAGCTGGAAGTATTGCACCATCAGATATAATGGTTCCTGCAGGGGATACATCATTTCCACCAGGTCCAATATTAGGTGAATTACAACAAGTAGGAATACCAGCAAAAATTGACAAAGGCAAAATCACAATTACTGATGATAAAGTCATAGTTGAAGAAGGGGAAATAATTTCAAAAGATGTAGCAGCAATGTTAACAAAACTTGAAATCCATCCATTAGAAGTTGGAATAAACTTACTTGCAGCATATGAAAATGAAACAATTTATACTGCAGATGTATTAGCAATAGATGAAGATGAATTCAAACAAAGTTTAATTTCAGCACATCAAAATGCTATTAACTTATCAGTTAATGCAGGAATAATGAATAAAACATCTGCACCATTATTAATCCAGAAAGCAGCTCGAGAAGCAATGAACTTAGCATTAAATGCTAATATTGTAAACTCTGAAACAATTGATCAAATCTTATCCAAAGCATACTCACAAATGATGTCAGTAGCATCAAAATTAGATGCTGATGCACTTGATGATGAATTAAGTGAAAAATTATCACAAACACCAGCACCACAACAAACAGAAACAACAACTGAAGAAGATGAACCTGAAGAAGAGGAAGTTGAGGAAGAAGAAGAGGAAGAAGCAGCAGCAGCTGGACTCGGAGCTTTATTCGGATAAATAACTTAAAAAATAAATCATATGATTTATTTAAATTACATATTAAATTAATAAATTAAAATAAATAAAATATTTAAATATATATATAAAAAAAATAAAAAGGTGTATTATAAATGGAATACGTATACGCAGCAATGTTATTAAACGCAGCAGACAAGGAAATTAATGAAGAAGGAATAACAAACATATTAAACGCAGCAGATATCGAAGTAAACGATGCAAGAGTAAAAGCATTAATTGCATCATTAGAAGACGTAGATATTGAAGAAGCAATTGCAACAGCAGCAGTAACTGCATCAG
>JAUNXU010000036.1:4925-17356 GCA_030539615.1 Methanobacteriaceae archaeon
AAGAAGAGGAAGAAGCAGCAGCAGCTGGACTCGGATCTCTATTTGGATAAGTCATTTATTGACTAATCCCACTTTATCTTTTATTTTCTAAAAAATTAACCTCCATAATAAAAAAAACTCTATTTTAATTAAATTATATTATTATTACATAAAAAAATTCTTGAAATAAAATGTATTTTTTAGTTTATTTATTATTAATTTTATCTGTATTAATTTACTAAATGTCTTATTCTAGTTAAAAATATGTTTCTTCATAATAAGCACCTTCTTTTCCATTAAAGTATGATTTACCTGTTTTTGGATCATATGATTCATCCCATCCTGATTTACCTTCTATATGTTGAACTCCATTTGAATCAGTATATTCTTTAATGTATTGGTCATATTGGCCTGAATAATGATATTCATCACCTGAATTTATATTTTGATGATTGTTTGTTCTTATATTTTTTTGGAAGTTATCTGTATTATTTATAGTGGAATTTTTTGTTGTGGTATTATTTATGGTTATGTTATTTGTATTGGGGGTTGTTTGATTATTTGAAAGAACTGTAAATCCAATAATAATTGTAATTATTATTATGATTGCTATTCCAAGTGGTATTTTTATTTTTTCTCTCATTAATTTATCTCCTTTTTTGTAACTAAGGATATTATTATGTTATGTATGGGATATTATTTTTTTTTAATTGTTGCTTTTTCATAATATTTAAATAATATAATTTATATATATAGAAATTGAAATTTTAAAACATATATATAAAAATAGAAATTTTCATACACATTAAATTATATAAATTTAATCAACTAATTGAAAAATAAACTATGGGACTCATATTATGACTGAATTTAATAAATGTACATGTGTAAAAGTTAATAAAGAAAAAATGGATTTAATAAAAGCTAAAGGATTAAAATTACAGGATATACTTGATAATGCTCTTAATGAAGAATTAAAACTAGAAAAAATACCAAAAAATCAACAAAAAATCACAGAATTAAAAAAACAAGTAAAAAAATTAGAAAAAACCAGAAATGAATCAATAGCTGATTGTGAAAAAAAGATAGATATCCTTATGAAAAATCTCATAGAATCAAAAAATAGGGAAGAAGAAGAATACAATAAAAAAATTCATTACTTAAACTTAGAAATTGACTACTTAGAAAAAGAATTAAAAAATAAAGGAAAATAAAAAAATGACAAAAAAAGTATTAATATTAATGGGAAGTCCACGAACAAATGGAAACACAAATATACTATCAGAACAATTTAAAAAAGGAGCCCAAGAAACAAAAGCTGAAGTAGAAATAATAAAACTTCAAGAAAAAGAAATAAATTACTGTTTAGGATGTAATGAATGTTTCAAACAAAAAAATGATTATTGTTTAAAACAAACTGATGATGTAAATGAAATATTAGATAAAATGGAAGAAGCTAATATAATTGTATTTGCAACACCTGTATATTTCTATACTATGAGTGGACAACTGAAAACATTAATAGATAGAACAGTACCAAGATATATGAAAATCCAAAATAAAGAAATATACTACATACTAGCAGCAGCAACATCTGATAAATCAACATTAGAAAGAACTGTGGAAGAATTTAGAGGATATCTTGCATGTTTACCAAATCCACAAGAAAAAGGAATAATCTACGGATATAATGCATGGGAAATTGGAGAAATTAATAATACACCAGCAGTAGAAGAAGCATATTTTATGGGAAAAAATATACAACAATAACTAAGTTATGCATTGAAAAATTAAAATAAAAAGTAAATAATTAGATCATAATTTGATAAAAGAATATGAATTATATGGGATATAAATTATGAATAAAAAAATATTACTGCTAATTTTAATTATTTGTTTTTTATTTGTATTTATAATTCCTTCTACTTATTTTACAGATTTCATATCAACAATTGATAATAGTTTATCATCTAATAATAAGGAATATAACTACTATAAATATTATAATTATGATAGTATTACAGATTCAGGAAGACAAATATGGACTGAAGCTTCAGAAGTTAAATATCAAACACCAGCTGGTAATGGGTCAAGTCATGATCCTATAATAGCATATAATTATGTTAAAAAATATAAAAAAGCAGATTGTTTTGGAATGACTGCTTATTTATATTATAGATTTAATTTTGAAGAACATATTCCAGCAAGAGATGTGGTATGTAATGTAACTGTATCAACAAGCAGAACACATCATTCAATACAATTATATGTCAATGGACAATGGATAAATCCATACTATGGATATAATAAAATAGATGAAAATTACACTATTGGTATGAACACTATTAATGATAATTATACAGTATATAGAAATCCTCCTGATGAAAATGGGAATATACCAGAAGCAAATATAAACTAATGAGGTAAATAAATAATGAATGAAAATACTAAATTAAAAAAAGGACCACTTAACACAGAACCAAATATAGATCTGATGAAAAAATTTGATCATGCATCAAAAATATCATATGAATTAAATACTACAAATCCATTAGATAAAGAAAAAATAAATAATTTACTCAAAGAATTAATTGGAAAACTAGGCGAAAACGCGGTGATAATGCCACCATTTTATTGTAATATAGGTTCAAATATACATATTGGTAAAGGAACATTCATAAATATAAATAATGTATTTTTAGATACAGATACTATTGAAATAGGAGAAGTATGTTTACTAGGTCCTGGTGTTAATATTTTTGCTGCAACTCATCCTACTTCAACAAAAGAAAGAGTATTACCTGTTGATGATTTGTTAGAAGATGAAAATTATTCATACATAGATTCTAATGGAAACTTTGATAAATCAATAGAATATACTTTTACAAACTATCAAAAACCAGTAAAAATAGGTGATCGTTGTTGGATTGGGGCAAATTCTATAATATTACCTGGTGTTACTATTGGAGATAATGTAGTAATAGGTGCAGGAAGTGTTGTTACAAAAGACATACCAAGTAATGTTATAGCTGCAGGAATACCTGCAAAAATAATAAAAGAAAATAAGTAAATTTAATTTATATTCTCTTTTATTTCTTTTATTAATTGTGAAATAATTTCATCATCTTTAAGAGGATCTTCTATCCATGCACGAACATTTACTTGTACACCATGAACTGTTATTTGTTTTATTAAAACATTAAAAGAAGGATTTTTAACTATTAAATTACTATTTTCTAATACTTGATTAATAATATCTATTTTTTCATTTAAATTATATTTATTTAATATTTTAATAGTAAATTCTATACCATAAACACCTTCTGTAGTATAATTAATCAATGGTTTAACTGAAAATATTGAATTTGGAATTATAATCTCTTTTTTATTAGATACTAAGATTACTGATTTAAAACTTATTTTTGTTACTTGTCCTTTATGATTATCAATTTCAATCATATCTCCAACTGTAAATCTTTTTTCAGCTAGTACCATAATTCCTGATATAAAATTTGCAAGTGTATCTCTTGCAGCTAAACTTACAGCTACAGTAACAAGACCTAAACTAACAAATAATGATTGAATATCAACACCAAATATATTTAAAAGACCAATTATAATTATAATGAATATAATATAACGTATTACTTCTATTAATGTTATAATAGATGTATTTTCAATAGAAAATGATTGTAATATTTTTTTAAGACTTTTTTCTAATACTTTAAGGATAATTAAAGGAACAGTAATAGTTAATACAATATCAATAAGTAATGAAATATTATCTATGAACATTGTAATATATGGCTCTGTTATCAACTTTTTAACTCCTTAATTTTTATCTTTTTATTATAATCTCTTTTTTTAAATTAATATAATTTAAAAAAAATACTTTTAGTACTATAAAAAACATAATATTAATATAATAAATAAAAAAAATCTTTTTTTAAAATAAGGGAGTTTACTAAATGGTATTATCAGAATTATTAGCACCTGCTGGATCATATGATATATTAGTTGTTGCAATTAATGCAGGAGCAGATGCAGTATACATAGCAGGACATAGATACGGGGCAAGAGCATTTGCTCATAATTTTACATCAGAAGAAATAGAAAAAGCAGTTAAATATGCACATTTAAATGGGGCAAAAATACATGTAACAGTAAACACATTATTTAATACTTCTGAAATATTAGATGTATTAAAATATATTCAATATTTATATAGAATAGGTGTAGATGCAGTTATAGTACAAGATATAGGATTAATTTATTTGATAAATAAATTTTTAGATATAGAAGTACATTCTTCAACACAAATGACATTAAGAGATTATAATAGTATATTATGGGCAAAAGATGAGGGAATAAAAAGGGTTATTTTACCAAGGGAAATGCCAATAGAAGAAATAAAAACAATCTCTGAAAAATTAAAACAAGACAATATTAAAATGGATCTAGAAGTATTTGGTCATGGATCATTATGTTATTGTATTTCAGGAGATTGTTATATGTCATCATTTATATCTGGACGAAGTGCAAATAGGGGTGCATGTGCACAACCTTGTAGATCACAATATAAATTAAAATATAATAATCATAGTATAGGAAATGGATGTTTAATTTCAACAAAAGATTTAGCAACATTTAAAAATGTTAAAGATATATCAGATGCTGGAATATTATCTTTAAAAATAGAAGGAAGATTAAAATCTGAAGATTATGTGGCAACAGTAGTACATACTTATCGTGAAATGATAGATCATATGAATGATGATGATAATTCCCAATTAATAAGTCAATTACAAGAAGATCTTGATTTAACATTTAATAGATATTATACTAATGGATACATATTAGATGATACACCAGGAGATGTAATGGGAAGAGAAAGTTCATTTCATCAAGGGTTATACTTAGGAAAAATTAAATCTATAAATGGTGATAAAGTAGATATAATTTTTGAAGATGAAAATCATCTAACTTTAGAACAAGGTGATGGGATAGGATTTAAACATAATAATCATATAAGAGGAATATATCTTGATAAAATAATAGAACAAGATAAAAATCACATACTTATAGAAACAACAAGAGATTTAAGAGAACAATCAGAAGTATACATAAGTTATTCTAAAAAATTATGAAAAACAAGCAAAATACAAGAAATAACAAATAAAACCACATATTCCATTATCTTTAGAAATAGCAGTAAATAAAAAACAAAATTTAGTAGTAAATGCAAGTTATAAACTAGGTGAAAAAACAATAAACTTCAGTTACAAATCAGATTATAAATTACAAAAAGCAGAAAATAAACCATTAACAGAAGAAATAATTCAAGAACAGATGGAAAAAACAGGAAATACTCCATTTATAATAAATAATGTTCAAATAACAAATTTACCTAATAATGTATTTATGCCTATTGGAAAATTAAATAAAATACGAAGAAAAATAACTGATCATGGTACAGAAGAATTATTAAAACAATACATACCACAAGAAGATAAAACATCACCTCTTAAAAAAATAATAAAAAGTTATATTAAAGAATGTAAAGAAAACATACCTAAAATAAAACCATCAAAATATCTGGCATTAAATGTGTATGTGGATAATTTAAACTTATTAAAAGTGGTAAATAAATATCCTGTAACAAGAATATACTTTGATCCATCATTTATCTATTCAAATAAAACAGATTACTTTAATAATATAGAAGAAATTCTAAGACAAGCAGTTAAAATAACTATGGATAAAGAATTAGTATGGGTATTATCTTCTTTTACATCAGATGAAGATTTAAAGAAAATAAAACAAGTATATACTAATCTTAAAAAAGATGAAATTAATATTTCTATAATGGGTGATTTTCCATCATTAACTAGAACATTTGATACAAATATTTATGGATCCCATAATCTAAACATATGGAATAATTATAGTGTAGCAATGTTAAATAAGAATGGATTTAAAGGAGCAACAATTTCTAGTGAATTATCAAATAAAGAAGTAAAAGAATTATTAGAAAAATCACAACAATATAATACAAAATTAGAATTAATCATCCATGGAAATCAAGAAATAATGGTAACAAAAGATAATTTCTCAAATCTTAAAGATGGAAATGATCTAGAAATAATTACTGGTGAATATGTAACATTGGAAGATAAGAAAAATAAAGCAAAATTCAAAATATACTTTGACTATAATAATCAAAGTCATTTCTTTAATAATGATTGCTTATCATTAATAGATGAAATACCAATGATACAAAAAATGGGAATAGAAAATGTAACATTAGACTGCAGATTTACAAAAGAAAAGTACTTATCAAAAGTATTATCTGTATATATTCAAAAATTAGAAGATATAGAAACTAAGAATAAATATATAAAACATATAGAAGATATATCTTATTCAAAACTTAATAAAGGAAACTTTATAAATGAAAGAATATTAGAAAATAAGAAAAGGAAACGAATGATAAGTCAAAATAGGACAAAAAATCTAAATAAAGATAAAAAAGCAAGAAAGAAAAGAAGAAAATATGATTAATTATTTAAAAATTCTTTTTATCTTTTTCATGTTTTATAATATATAATAATTTTTTTAAATAATTCAATTAACTTATAATAATCTTATTTTTTTTTTATTGACATATATTTTTATATTAATATTAACAAAAATTTCTAATAGATAAACTTTTAAAAGAAAGTTTAAAATTATTAGATTATTTAAAGAGTATATTATTCTTTTTTTTCTAAAATTATTTAATTAAAATTAATTATTATCAAACTAATAAAAAAAACTAAAAAAGGAAATGTAAATGACATATCAATTAGAACAATTAGGATATAAAAAAGGCATATGTAAAAAATGTGGAAACACATTTTGGTCAAAAAAAGAAAGGGATACATGTGGTGATGCACCATGTGATGAATATCAATTTATAAATAACCCTATAACAGATAAAAAATACGATATACATTCAATAACAAAAAGTTTTAAAAGCTTTTTTAAACAAAATGATCATACACCAATAAAAAGATACCCTGTACTTGCAAAAAGATGGAGAGATGATGTATTTTTAGTAGGTGCTTCTATCTATGATTTTCAACCATGGGTAACTTCTGGTATGGCAGAACCTCCAGCAAATCCATTAGTAATAGCACAACCATCAATTAGATTAAATGATGTAGATAATGTTGGAAGAACCGGAAGACATATGACTTGTTTTACAATGGGTGCACATCATGCATTTAATAAACCAGATAATGAAATCTATTGGAAAAATGATACATTACGATATTGTCATGAATATCTTGTAAGTTTAGGAATAAATGAAGAAGAAATAACTTATATTGAATCTTGGTGGAAAGGTGGAGGAAATGAAGGACCTTCATTTGAAATATGTGCATATGGTGTGGAACTTGCAACATTAGTATTTATTCAATATGAAACTCAACCAAATGGGGAATTAAAAGAAATACCATTAAAAATAGTTGATACTGGGTATGGATTAGAAAGAATAGCATGGGTAAGTCAAGGAACACCAACAGCATATGATGCAACATTTGGATCAGTAATTGATAAACTCACAGATTTAAGTGGTGTAGAATTAAATAATGAAATACTATCTGAAAATGCAAGAATTGCAGGAATGATGGATATAGAAGATATCTCTGATTTAAAGCTATTAAGAAAACGAGTAGCAGAAAAATTAAATATAGATACTCAAAAACTTATAAAAACTACAGAACCTATGGAAGCAATATATGTGGTAGCAGATCATACTAGATGTTTAAGTTTCATGCTTGCTGATGGTGTAATACCTTCTAATGTAAAAGAAGGATATTTAGCAAGATTGGTATTAAGAAGAACAATAAGATTCATGAATAAATTAAATTTAAAAGAATCCTTATCAGATATGATGCAATTACAAGTAAATTATCTTTCAAAAACATATCCTGAAATAAAAGCAAACAAGAAAGAAATATTAAGTATTACTGATTTAGAAGAAGAAAGATACTATAAAACAGTAAATAAAGGATCAAATCTTATAAAACGAACAATAAAACAACTTAAAAAAGAAAATAAAGAAGTAATTCCTAATGATATGATTATGAACTTCTATGATTCACATGGAATACCACCAGAAACAGTAGAAAGAATTGCAAATAAAGAAAACTTTAAAGCAGAAATATCGGATAATTTCTATACACAAATTGCAGCAGCACACGAAACAGAAAAAATAGAACAAAAAGAAGAAAATAAAT
Source organism: Methanobacteriaceae archaeon (assembly GCA_030539615.1). GTDB lineage: Archaea > Methanobacteriota > Methanobacteria > Methanobacteriales > Methanobacteriaceae > Methanosphaera. Next base: position 13,187 of record JAUNXU010000036.1, read on the forward strand.
TAAATTATCCTGAAACAAAACTAGACTTTTATGATGATCTAGAAAAAAGAACAAGTACTGCAAAAGTATTAGGAATTGAAAAAGATAATCTAATAATATTGGATAGAACAATATTTTATCCAGAAGGTGGAGGTCAACCTACAGATAAAGGAACAATCACATTAGGTGATACAGTATTACATATAGAACATGCAAATAAAAAAGATAACATAGTAGAACATCGTGTAATAAAAGAAGATAAAGATAAAATAAGTCCTAAATTACTAAATCAAGAAGTAATATTAAATATAGATTCTCAAAGAAGATTAGCATTAACACAAAACCATACAGCAACACATCTAGTAATAGCATCAGCAAGAAAAGTTCTAGGAAAACACATATGGCAAGCAGGGGCACAAAAAGGAATAAATAGATCAAGAATAGATTTATCTCATTATAAACGAATAACATCAGAAGAATTAAAACAAATAGAAACATTAGCAAATCAATATGTTAGAGAAAATCATAAAGTAAATATCAATTGGTATACTCGAACAGAAGCTGAAAGAAAATATGGATTTAAATTATATCAAGGTGGAATGGTTCCAGGACGAGATATAAGGGTAATACATATAGAAGATGTTGATGTACAAGCATGTGCTGGGACACATCTTGATCAAACAGGAAAAATAGGATTAATAAAACTACTTAAAACAGAAAGAGTACAAGATGGTGTTGAAAGATTAGAATATTCTGTTGGAAATGCAGCAATAAATACAATACAATCTAATGATCAGTTGTTGACAGATAGTTCAGAAGTATACAAGATAGAAAAAGAACAATTACCAAAAACATGTCAAAGATTCTTTGATGAATGGAAACTATATCAAAAAAAGATAGAAGCACAAGAAAAAGAAATAGCACAATTAAAAGTAAAAACAATTACAGAAAATATAAAAACAGTAAATAATAAAAAATTATTAACAGAAATAATAGACGCAGAACCAAATGAATTAAAAGAAATAGCAACAAACTTAACAGAACAAGAAAAAATAGTAGACATAGCAGTTTTAATAAATAACAAAGGAAACATAATAATTTCTTCTAATAAAGAACAAATAAAAGAAGGATTAAATATGAATTCACTACTAAAAGAAATTACTGCTATTTTAGGTGGTAAAGGTGGAGGAAAACCAAATTTAGTTCAAGGTGCAAAATTAAGTACTGATACTGAAAAAATAGAAGAATCTTTCCAAAAAATACAAGAAATATTAGGAAATTAAGAAAAAAATGAAAACAATACATGATATTGAAGAAAAAATAGAAAATAAAACAGCAAATATATTAACAGCTCAAGAATTAAAAGAACAATTTAGAAATAATAATGAAATAACTGTTGAAGATGTTGATATAGTAACTACTGGAACATGTGGTGTCATGTCAGGTACAACAGCTATTCTTCATTTACCTGTTGATAAACCCGGCTCATTTCAGAAAGCAAAAAAAGTATATCTTAATGGAATAGAATCATATCCTGGACCATGTCCAAATGAATATTTAGGTTCAGTAGATTTAATAGTTTATGGAACAAATCATAGTCAAACAATTCCTGATTATGGTGGAGGATTTTTATTTAAAGATTTAATAGATAATAAAAAAATTGATGTAACTGTAATAGATATTAATGATAATAAGATTAAAACATCAATATCATTAGATGAAATACCATTTGCTAAATTAATGGGAACAAGAATGGCATTTAAAAATTACACAGCATTTACAAATCCTACTGCTGAAACTGTAAAATCAATATTTAATGCTAAACCAATGAATGGTGAATATTCTGAATTATCATTTAGTGGTTGTGGAGATATAAATCCACTACAAAATGATCCTGAAATGAATATAATCACAGAAAATACAAAAGCATTATTAAATGGAGCATCAGCAACAGTAATAAGTACAGGAACTAGAAGCACATCTCAAAAACCTAATTTAATGATAATAGGTGATATGAAAAATATGAATAGTAAATATATTGGTGGATTTAAAACAGGACTTGGACCTGAAGTTTATAATACAGTTTCTATACCAATTCCAGTATTAAATGAAGACATATTATCTAATTTAAAAGTATTAAATAATGATATTGATTTACCACTTGCTGATATTCATGGACGTCATTTACCATTATCAACAATAAATTATGGACTTATGTGGGATAATGTTAATTATAGACCATCACAAGATCTTAATAAATGTTTAAATTGTGATTCTTGCAGTGCTGAAAATTCATGTCCTACAAATGCATATCATAAAAATAAAACTATTGATATGAATTTATGTTATGGTTGTGGGATGTGTAAAACATCATGTCCACATAATGTTGTAAATATGAATCTTGGTAAAATAGTATTTAATAATCAAGAAATATCTGTAACATGTAGACAATCAGATAAACTCAAAGCAATAAATCTTACACATGATTTAAAAAATCAATTGTTAAATGGTGATTTTAAATTATAAATTTTATTTTTTTTATTAAAAATAATTAATTATAATTATAAGAGTAACTATTAATTATTTTAATAGTTTACTTTACTTTTTATTATTTATTTATTAATATCTGCTATTATTTATCATATATCAATTTTAAACTATTTTTTATATTTTGTTAGGGTACATGTAGCATTATAATAATCATATTCTATTATAAAATATTTAATTTATATATAATTATTTATAAATATAATATCATGATTAATGCAGTATTTTTTGATATGGATGATACATTATGTGACACATCAGGATTTGCACATATTGCAAGAACTGCAGCTATAAAAGCTATGGTTGATAATGGACTTCCTTGCACAGAAGAAGAAGGATATACTCTTTTGAAAGAAATTATTAAAGAAAAAGGATCAAATTATAATAAACATTTCAATATTTTAACAAAAAAATTAACTGGAAAAGAAGATCCATTTCTCATTGTTAATGGAATAATCACATATCACAATACTAAATTTGCAATGTTACGATCAGATCCAGTTTGTTTTTCTACAATGATATATCTTAAAACTAAAGGTTATAAATTAGCATTAATATCTAATGGAGTCAATATAAAACAATGGGAAAAATTAGTTCGATTAAATTTATATCCATTTTTTGATGAAGTTATAACTTCAGAATCTGTAGGCTATTCAAAACCTGATAAAAAAATATTTGACATTGCAATGAAACGTATAGGATCCACACCAGAAACATCTATTATGATTGGTAACGATTTTAACACTGATATTAAAGGAGCATATAATTCTGGAATGCGTGCCATGCTTATAAATTCTAAATTAACATCAAAACAACAAGAATTTATAGACAACAATGAATATAAATTAACAATATTATCAAATCTAGGTGAATTAAAAGATATTTTATAAAAAAAAGAGCAAATAATATAATAATAACTAATATTATATATTTATATAATATTAACAATTCAAACGGGATTTTTTTTAAACTAAAATATAATGGAGAGATTTTATGACAAGTTCATTAATGATTTATTCGCATATAATTCCAACAATTGTGGCAATTCTTGGTTTATTTTTTATTATTAATGGTGTAATGGATAATAATAAAACATATCTTCTATTAGGAGTTATAGTATTCCTATGTGCAGCTTTTTTACCATTTATTTACCTACCAGTATTAATAACTTAACTTTTTACTATTTTTATTAATTTATAAAAATATACTAAAATATAAACTTAAATTTTTAGTATTTTTTTTTGTTAATGAATTTTTCTTTTTCTTATTTAAATAGTTCCTAGTTTATAATATTCTTTTATAATCTAAAAACAATCTTTTTAAGACTTATAAAATTAAATATTAATATTAACCGAGTATTAATTAAATAGGGTCTTAGATTTTTATGAAATTTTCGAGAGTTGTTTGTGTTTGTTTTGGTGGTGTGATTAGTGTTTGTTGTTTTGTTTTGTAGGGTGCAGTTAGTTTGTTGCTGTTTTTTTGTTTAGTTTTTTTATTTTTATTGTGGTGTTTTTTTGGTGGGTTTAGTCTTATGTTTCCTTCTCGTGTTGTTGCATTTTTGTTTTGGTGTTGTATCCTTGTTGTATGACTATGTTTGTTAGTAATATTGTTAGGTAGATGCTTTTGCTGATTGATTCTTTTGTA
>JAUNXU010000037.1 GCA_030539615.1 Methanobacteriaceae archaeon
TTAAATCAATTAAAAAATATAAAAATTAAATGATAAACACTAAAACATTAAATAAATTAAACAAAAAAAAGTAAAAAATAGAAATTATCATATTTTATAATGACAAATTCATCCTTTAAAAAATTAAGTAATATTTAATAGTATACCAAAACTATTGAGAACATACCATACAGTAATTACTACCCAAATGAATAGTAAAAACAACCCCATCCATTTATGAAAAGTTATATTAGAAAAAGGATATAAGACCTTAAGACCATTAGGTGTGAATAAATCAAGTATTAAATGACTAAATACACCAATAATTAACATTATTAATATATAACTCCATTTAATAGAATTATAATCCAATGGATTAATAAAAGACACAATTAACAATAAAAATACATATAATGACAACAAATAACGACTAACAAGAACAACACCCAATACTAACAATACAATAAAGAAAGATATATTAGCTGGTACATGATACATACTAAATAAAGGCATAGATCCAATAATAAAACAATAAACCATTGAAACCAAACATAAAACACCAATAAATGAATGAGTAAAACCCCTATGTTTAGAAAAATAGAATATTATTGCTAAAAGTATTAAAATAATACCTGAAATACTTGAAATCCCATTAATAAATAATAAAATAGATAAAACAATACCGATACCCAATAAAATAAAAACTTTACGTTTATTAAGTCCATGATCCAAATCAGGAATAGAAGCACCAATTAAAGCAAAAAATAAATATAAAATACTTGGTGCAAACGGTAAAGACATTAAAATTCCAGCTAATGCATGCATTCTATAAGATGACATAAAACCTCCAATCAAGATAAAGCATTAAAATACTTTAAAAAACTAATAATTTGTTCATAAACTAAATCAACACTCTTTTTTTGAATAATTTCAATAGGTGATACAACCTCACAAGTAACAGCCGGAATACCTTTAAGATTAGCAACATCTTCTACAGATCCGCCAATAACAGATCCTGCTTTGTGAACTGGTAAAATATCAGAATCAGTACAATTTCCAATATATTCAGCAATACGACAACTTTCAATAGAAGGTGTAACAGAACAATAAACACTATTTTTAGCAAGAAAACTAACAGGATCAGTAGTATGAAAATCACCAATAGCAGAAATATTTTTTTCTAATGAAAAATCAAGAATTGTATTAGTAGCAAATCCAACAGTATCAGCAAGCCTATTCAAATCTAAAGATCCAAAATAACGAGAATTCATCATAATTGAATAAGGAACTAAAAAAGGAACAACATATAATGAAACAGAAAGATCATAAACACCATTTAATAAATCATCAATAAAATTTAAAAGTGCCATTTGAGAAGATAATTCATTCCCATGAACACCACTTAATAATAAAAGACGTTTACCATCATTTTCAGAAGAAAATACAACAGAACCTTCAGTAGACATATCGAAAATATCCCAAATAACATTATTATACCCCTTATCAAGAATATAATCTTTAATTTCAAAATTATCTAAAATATTTCCCCCAACACCAGTATCCAAACATGTTAATTTATAACTAAAACTCAATTAAATCCCTAATCCATCTAAAATTCAAAGATATCAACAAACCCAATTTTTACCAATTAATCTAATTAATTATATAATTATTTTATAGTAATATATTTTATTTAAATCTATATTACCCTTAACTAATTTATAATCCATTCATTAAATTATAGTAATTTATTTTAATTCATATAATTATAATATTATATATAGAATTTATTTTTTAACGATTCCCCTCTGAATTTATATAACTCAGAGCATTTTCACAATAGAATAAATACTAATTAATAATATTCAAAAAAAAAATATGAAGGTGAAGAAATAACATGGAAAAAGTAGTATTAGCATTCAGTGGAGGACTAGATACATCAGTATGTATAAAACTACTGGAAGAAAAATATAATCTAGAAGTAATAACAGCATGTGTAGATGTAGGTCAACCAGAAAACGAAATATCAAAACCAGAAAAAGCAGCAAATAAAATAGGAATAAGTAAACATTACACAATAGATGCAAAAGAAGAATTCGCAAAAGAATATGCATTTAGATGTATTAAAACAAATTCATTATATGAAGGATATCCACTAAGTACAGCATATGCAAGACCATTAATTGCAGAAAAAATTGTTGAAATTGCAAAAAAAGAAAATGCTACAACAATAGCACATGGATGTACTGGAAAAGGAAATGATCAATTTAGATTTGAAGCAACAATTAGATCAGAATCTGATCTAAAAATAGTAGCACCAATTAGAGACCTAAATCTAACAAGAACCGAAGAACAAGAATATGCAAAATCTAATGGAATACCATTACCATCAGAAAAAATATACAGTATTGATGAAAATTTATGGGGAAGATCAATAGAAGGAGGATTATTAGAAGATCCTGCAACACCATCTCCTGAAGATATATTTGAATGGACTAAATCAACAGAAGATGCACCAGATACTCCAGAAATTATAACAATCACATTTGAAAACGGTGAACCAATAGCAATCAATGATGAAACACTTTCTCCTGTAAAACTCATAAGAAAAGCAAATGAAATAGCTGGAAACAATGGAATTGGAAGAATAGATATGATTGAAGATCGTATCATTGGACTTAAATCACGAGAAAACTATGAAACACCTGGAGCATTATTACTCATAACAGTACACAAAGCACTAGAACAATTAGTATTCAGTAGAAAAGAACTAAAATTCTCAGAGGAAATAAGTGAAAAATATGCTGAATTAGTATATAATGGATTATGGAATGAAGCATTAAGAGAAGATTTAGATGTTGTAAATGACCATATGCAAAAACGTGTAAATGGAAAAATAACATTAAAATTACATAAAGGATCAATGAAAATAAGAGCAAGAGAAGCTAAAAAAGCATTATACAACCAAGACAATGTATCATTTGATGACAAAGGAATTGATCAAAGAGAAATGATTGGAATGGTTAAAAACCATGATATCCAAGGAGAAGAATATTTCAAAGTATTCAAAAAAGAATAGTAGTTTAATTACTATTTTTTTTATTCCTAACTTTTTTTTAAATTTAATAATACAACATGACTAATTTTTCAAAGGTATAGGAAATATAACAGAAATTTTTGTTCCATTATCACTTTCTATTTCATGAGTTCCACCCAATTGCATGATTAATCCTTGTATTAATTCCATTCCTATTCCACCACCATTATGATTATTTAAATCAAAACCAATACCATTATCCGAAATTACCAATTTATAGTTCGTCTCAAATTCACGTAAATCTATTTTTATTACACCAGATTGACCATTAGGAAATGCATATTTTAAACTATTAGTTATTATTTCAGTAATTAATAATCCTAAAGGAGTAAGAGTATCTAAATCTAGTAAATAAGAAGGAACATCTATTCAAATTTTATATTTTCACCCATAAAAGAGTTTTTAATTTGGCTAGTAAGTGATTTAACATACTTTTGTATATCTATTGTTGAAAAAGTCTCTTGTTGATATAATTGTTCATGTATTAAACCCATAGATTTAATTCGATTTTCAATTTCTTTAATAATATCTAAAGTATATTGATCCTCTATTTTTCTAGACTTTAAACTGATTAAACTATTAATAATTTGTAAATTGTTTTTAACTCTGTGATGAACTTCAGCCAACATAATATTTTTATCCTTAATAGACTGTTTCAAACTAGATTCTTTTTCTTTTTCAAATGTCATATCAACTAATGCAATAATTGATCCAATATATTCATTATTTTCAAATCTAGGAGTACACCACCCACTTAAATATATCTCTTTTTCATTTTGGTTTACTGTAATAGAATCAATAAATGTTGATTTTTTAATTTTTTTCATTTGAATAAATTCGTTTTCCAGTTGTTCATAATATGGAGTTAAAGTTTTAATATCATAATGTAATAAAGTATCATATCTAATTTTATACCTATCAAAATAATCATTCAAATAAATAACAATATCATCTTTATCTGTAACAATTACACCATCATCCATTTCTGTAATAATCTCCTCGAAAAACTTCTTATTTTCACAAAGTTGTTGATGAGTAATTTCCCCAAATATATCACTTTCTGTAAATTTCCTAGTGGATGAAACTAAAATTAAAATTAATAATAAAACTGTAACTCCAGCAACTATACTACCTTTATTATCCAAAGAAGTTAATGTTGTATTCCCATAAATTATGAAAATCCCTATAATCAAAAATATTGGTATTACAATTATAGTACTTCTAGCAAATACACTACCTGTTGTTTTAAGATAAAAAATTCTAGTTAAACCATGCTTTGGACGAATATTAACAAATATTATAGATAATGTTACAATAAATAATAAATAATTTAAGGCAAGCGAAATAGTAGGTGTATTTCCCGGAGAATAAAATAGAAATCCTGTATAACCTAAAATAAAATTACTTAATCCCAAAATTTGTCCTAATAAGAACTTTTTTTTGAGTATTAATCCCATATTAATATAAAACATTATAAATATTACTAAAAACAACCCAGAATCTTGATATAAATCTCCCCATCCACTTAATATAGGTATTCCTGAACAAGATAGTAATATTAAAATAATATAAATAGAAGATAATACTAATAAAATTAATTCAATAGTTTTATATTTTTTTTCTTTAGTTTCTTCATTTAAAACAAACAAAAAAGAGGAAATTAACATAAAAAATATTGGATTGTATGTACTTGTTTTTAATATATTTAAAATAGGGTGAATTGAAACGGCAGGTATCAAAGTAAGTATTAAGTTAACTAATGCTAAAAGAAATGTGAGAATACATATTACTTTATTAATTTTTTTTCCTAATATTATTACATGTTTATCTAAATAATCACAAACATATTTTTTATAATATTCTGAATTTAATTCATTTTCAAACATAAATTCTCACCAATAAATATAAAATTTTCACTAACCCATTACAATTTTTTAATTTATATATAGACTCTCCCAAATATAATAAAAATATATATGTTCATTATTTTTATATTGATACCCATTCTATTTAAAATATTTCATTTAACAACATTACCATAAATCTAAAAATTTTTTAAGATGGTATAAAGTCCAAAATGTTAAATAAAAAGATTAAAAAAAGTTTTTATTTAGCAATTGACAATAAAATTTTCTAAAAAAATGATTTTTATCTGATGTTCATACAATACTAAAAAAAGAATAATAGTTAAATTTAAATATAATGGTTAAACATATAATAAAATATATCCTAATAGATTGTACTCAGCATTATAATAAAATATTATTATATTACACACATTGGGGTTATAGTGTAACCTGGCATCATCTGGGACTCCAGAAGTCTTTGAAGATAGTGCGCACACTGAGGTTTAAAGATATACTATGATGAGCATTTGGAGTGCTGAGACCGAAGAAATCCTAGGATCGGGGTTCAAATCCCTGTGACCCCATTAACTTTTAATAAAAATTCTAATTTTAAAATAATTTACAGTAATAATTACGGTTTTCTTGTGAGTTTTAGGTTTCTATTTAAAAAAAAGGAAAAAAAGAGTTTAATTTTCATGAAATACTTTAATTACATCTAATTGACTACAAACACAAGTGTTATTAGTTATTTCAGCAATACTTGGATGTGATCTTTCATCATCCCCTGAAATTAATTCTTTAATATATAGTCCACCTTGACAGTTTATTATTAATTTTAATTGATTTTCAGATAGTTTTTCCACATCAATATTTCGTATATTTCTAGTTCTTATTTTATCAGCTCGACGATGTGCTACTCTTTGTGGTGTTCTTTGTTTTATCTCTTTTAATTGTTTTATTTTACTAATATCATCATCAGTAACTGGTTTTGTAAAGTCTGCTATTGCTGAATATATTTTATAATCATTAGTACTACTAGTTTTTAATTCTGCTTTTCGATCTTTAGGTACAAATTTTAAATCTTGTATTGTTATTTTTCCTTTTGATTTTGTGTTTACTGTTTTTTGTAATTGATTTAAATCTATATTTCTTTTAAACGGATGTTTTACTTCTATTACAAATGGTCTTCCTTCACCTAACATTCGAACATCAATATCTTCTCTTCCAGCTCCATGAAATTTCGTTGATTTTCCATTTGTTTGTTTTAGTAAGTGTTTAGCTATTAATGTTTCTACTGTATATTTATACTGTTGTCCAGTATTATTGCATTCAACACAACCTTTTCCTTTACAATGAGTACATGGCCATTTTGTTTGTGGAATTCCTCTTTCTAATTTACAATATTTTCCTTCTATGTATATTGGATTAATATCTATAAATACATTTACATTACTTATTTCTGGATATTGTGAGTTTTCTACTGGTTTTTCTTTTATTTTTACAAGAATTACTACTTCTGGATTTTCAAATTCTACAGTTTTAGACAAAGTTTTTGCTATTTTTATTCCCACTTCCCTTTTTATTTCTTGTTTTAAATCTTGTTTTGTATCAGTTATATTTAATAATTCTTTTATTTCTTTTTCTTTTTTTTTTATTTGAGTATTATTTATTTGACATGCCATTACAAATGAATCAAATTCTATTCCAAAATAGTTTATTTTATTTTGTATAAGATGAGTTATTTGATCAGTATGTTGACTTATATTTTGACATAAATCACAATTTTCTACTTCATGTATTGTTAATTCTAAATTTAATCTTTCCCTACATTTATTACAGAGATTTTTTTCTATTTCTGGTGTTGTTGTATTCATTTTATTATCTTTTTTCCCTATTTTTTAGTTTAAATTAATTATGATAAAAAAAGTTATAAGAAAAGAAATTTATTGTTTCATGAATCGACCTAACATTCCATTCATATTATTTACATTTCGCATTCCTTTCATTGTTTTTTGAGTAATATTATAATATTTTAATAAGTCTTTTACATCTTCATTTTTTAATCCTGATCCTCTTGCAATTCTTGTTATTCTTGATTTTTTTATTACTCTTGGATTTTCTAATTCATAGTCTGTCATTGATTTCATTAATATTTTATATTTAGTTAATTTTTCTTCAGTTACTTCTGTTGCATTTGCAGGTAATTTACTTCCCATACCAGGTATCATATTCATTACTTGTTTTAATGGACCCATTTTATTCATCATATCGAGTTGTTTTGATAAATCTTTTAATGAAAATTTTCCTGAAGCTATATTATCCATTAATTCTTTATCAGTTTCTTCTTCTGTTACTTCTTCTGCTTTTTCAAGTAATGTTTCTAAATCACCCATTCCTAGAAGTCTTGATATAAATCTTTCTGGATCAAATGGTTCAAAATCATCTGGTCTTTCACCAGTCCCAATAAATTTTATTGGAGCATTAATTTCTGATACAGCTGAAAGTGCTCCTCCACCTTTAGATGATCCATCTAATTTACTTACTATTATTGACCCAATGTCCGTAGTCTTTTTAAATGATTCTGCTTGTTTTCTTGCTTGTTGCCCTATTGTTCCATCAATAACTAATATTACTTCATTAGGATCTACTATTTCACTAATATTTTTCATTTCATCTAATAAATCTTGTTCTTCTTTATGTCGTCCTGCAGTATCAATTAATAATACATCATTTTTAGTAAATTTATCTAATCCTTTTCGTGCTAAATCTAATGCATCTTTATTTTCAGGATCACCATACACTGGTACTTGTAATGGTTCTGCTAATTGTTTTAGTTGTTCATATGCTGCAGGTCTCCATGTATCTGTACATATTATTGCTGGATTATGTCCTTTCTTTTTAAGTAATTTAGCTAATTTAGCAGTAGTAGTTGTTTTTCCACTACCTTGTAATCCAAGCATTAATATTTTATATGGTTTTGTAGTTATTTCTATCTTTTTTGGTGTTTCACCAACAAGATTTACCAGTTCATCATATACTATTCTGATTATGTGTTCTTTTGGACTTAATCCTTTAGGTATATCTTTTTCTAATGCTTTTTTTTCTATATTTTTTGATAGCTCAAATACTACTTTTATATTTACATCTGATTGTATGAGTGCTCTTTGTATATCTTTTATTATTTCTTTTAATGTTTTTTCGTCTATTATTGTCATTCCAGATAGTTTTTTCATTGTTTTTGTTAAGCTTTTACTGAGTCCTTCTAGCATGTGTTATCATCCTTCTTGAATTATACTTTTTTATATATTATTATTATTTTTATTATTTGTTATTTTTTTATTTTCTGTTTTTGAATAATTATTTTATTAATTATTAATATATCATTATATTATAATGTAAGGAGTTTGTATATATTATGGTTTTAGAAAAATTAGAAAAATCTTTATTAAATTGTCCAGTTATCAAAAAAGGTGATTATTTTTATTTTGTTAATCCTTTAACAGATGGTGTTCCATTAATTGAAACAGAACTATTAACTTCAATTATTGATTTTATTGTTGATAATTTTGAAATAAATGTTGATAAAATCATTGCTATTGAAGCTATGGGTATTCCTTTAGCTACTGCTTTATCTTTAAGAACAGGTATTCCTTTTGTTATTATACGTAAACGTTCTTATGGTCTTAAAGGTGAACATGTTGTTTCTCAAGAAACAGGATATAGTAAAAATAAATTGTATATTAATGGTTTAGATAAAGGTGATAATGTTCTTATTATTGATGATGTTATTAGTACTGGTGGAACTCTTGTTAGTTTAATTAATGTACTTAAAGATATGGATGTGAATATTCAAAATATTATTGTTCCAGTTGAAAAAGATGATGGGAGAAACATAGTTAAAGAAAAAACAGGACATGATGTTAACACCATTGCAAAAGTTAAAATGGTTGATGGAAAAGTTACTTTAGTATAAGGAATTGATTTTATGTCAAAAATTACATATGATTTTGAATTAGATAGAATATTTGATACTATTCATAATTTAAATGCTGAGAATATTATTTTACAATTTCCTGAAGGTTTAAAAACAAGAGCCATTACATTAGCTGATAAAATTACAGATAATGTAAATGTTAATATTATTATAGATGCAGATTATTGTTATGGTGCTTGTGATCTTGCAGATAATAAAATAAATGATTCCATAGATCTTATTATCCATTTTGCACATACACCCTTACAAATTAATTATAATAAACCAGTTTTATTTGTTGAAGCTCATACAACAACAGAAATTTCTAATGTTTTAAAAGAAGCTATAACTAAAATTGAGGGTAATGATATTGGTATTGTTACTACTACCCAACATATTCATAAATTATCTAAAATGATTAAGATTGCCGAAGATATGGGAAAATCTGTTCATCTTAAAGAAGGTATTGGTACAAGACCTGGACAAGTTTTAGGTTGTAATTTTACTTCTATTAAGGATATTTCTGTTGATGGTATTATCTATGTAGGTAGTGGTGATTTTCATGCATTAGGTATTAAATTATTTACTGATAAGCCTGTTTTTGTAGCTGATCCTTATCTTGGAACTGTTCATTCTATTGATGATTTTTGTGATAAAATATTAAAAGTTCGTTTTGCTCGTATTGTTAAAGCTCAAGAAGCTAAAAGTTTTGGTATTATTATTTCATCTAAAACTGGTCAATTAAGATATCAATTAGCTAAAAAACTTAAAAAAATGATTGAAAATGAAGGATTTAAAGCATATATTCTTAATATGAATCATGTAAGTCCTGATTTATTATTACCTTATAATTTAGATGCTTTTGTTAGTACAGCTTGTCCCAGAATTGCTATAGATGATTCTATTATGTATAAAAAACCATTGTTAACTCCTCAAGAATTAGAAATTGTTCTAAAAAAACGTTCCTGGGAAGATTATGAAATGGATGAAATTGTAATTCATGAAAATCAGAAAAATTAAATATATAGTAAATTTATATATTAATATTATTAATTATACTAATAAAATCATATTTTCATTTTAAAAAAAAAGAGATTTCAAGAATAAAATATAGGAAGAATTATGCTATTTAAAAAAGGAGATGTTGTTGCACCTGGAGACATAATATGTACCTGTGAAGAATATATTCCATTAGATAATGTTTATGAAGATAATAATGGATATATTATTTCAGAAATTCAAGGTCATGTATCTATTGATAATTCTGAAAAAACAGTTTCTATTGAAGCTAATACACCAAAACTATTGGAAAAAGATGATATAGTTATTGGTTATATTACTGAAATTAAGCCTCATAAAATATTCATTACTGTAAAAAAGATTAAAGATACAGACACTCTCCCTGTAGCATACAAAGGATATATACATATATCAAATACTGTTAATGACTTTGTTCCTTCAATAAATGACTTATTTAAAATAGGCGATATTGTTGAAGCTAAAGTTATTAAAATGATAAGTAAAGAATTTATAAATCTTTCAACTGTTGATGAAGATTTAGGAATTATAAAAGCAATATGTCCTAACTGTAGACAATTCATGGATATTAATAATAACACTAAAGAATTATATTGTTCATGTGGAAATAAAGATAAACGAAAAATATCATCAAATTATGGAGGCTATTGAAGTATAATGAAAATTATTGAAGAAGAAGAAAATAAACTTATTATAGAACTTACTGGTGAAACTCACACATTATGTAATGTTTTAAGAAAAGAAATAATGAAAGATGAAGCTGTTAAAGCTGCAGCTTATGATATTACACATCCTGTAGTAGGTCAACCAGAATTTGAGATTCAAGGAGAAGATCCAAGACAATCATTAGTTGATGCTTCAGAAAAAGTGAAAAATGAAGCTTTACAATTTAAAGATTTAATAATAGAAAATTTAGAAGATTAATATTATTAAATTAATTAATTTTAACCACCCAAAAAAAAAGAATTTAAATAATTCTTTCAATTAATACTTTTTTACTAATATAGTAATTATTTTTAATTTATAAAAAAAAGAGGGTATTATTATGAGTAAATATAAAAATCCTGCAATTACTGTTGATATGATAATATTCAATAATCAAAATGAATTAGTTCTAATTAAACGTAAAAATAATCCATATAAAAATTATTGGGCTTTACCAGGAGGATTTATTGAATATAATGAAGAAGCAGAACATGCTGCAATACGAGAAGCTAAAGAAGAAACAAATCTAGATATTGAACTTAAAAAATTAATAGGCGTATATTCTAAAGCAGATCGTGACCCTAGAGGACATACAATAACTATTGCTTATACTGCTATAATTAAAGAAGGTATTTTAAAAAGTGATAGTGATGCTAAAGATACTATGTTTATAAATGTTAATAAGATAAATGATATTGATTTAGCATTTGATCATAAAAAAATAATCAAAGATAGTCTTAAAATGTAATAAAAAAAATTTTTAAATAAAACTTTAATTAATTATAGAAAAAAGAGATTATTAATAATAGAAAATACATAAAGGTATAACATAAGTAAACCTTTAAATTTTAAAATTTAATGGATAATTAAAAAGTAAGAGGTATTAAACCATTATGGAATTTTGTCCTGAATGTGGAACAGTAATGTTTCCAAAAGATGATAAATTCACATGCCAAAATTGTGGATTTACAGAAGAAGTTACAGAGGAATCTAAATCATCATACAATGTTTCTGAAGAATTAAATCAAGAAGAAACTGTTATTGTCACTGATAATAATATTAATACATTACCTACAATTAAAGCAATCTGTCCAAAATGTGGTAATAAATTAGCTTTCTGGTGGTTACAACAAACTAGACGGGCAGATGAATCAGAAACAAGATTCTTAAGATGTACTGAATGTGAATATACATGGCGAGAATACGATTAAATAATTAATTATAAAAAGAATAATTTAATAAATTTAATAATCACGAAGTTTTTTTTGATTTCGTAAATAGTTTATAAAAATTTTAGACGTGTTGGTTCTATTGAAAGAAGATAATCAAAATTATCAAGAAAAAGAAAAATCTAAAAATAATAAAAATATATCTGAAGTTGATGAAATTATAATCAATGATAAAAATAGAAATATTACAATTGAAAGAGAAATTGATCCATTAGATGAATTAAATCAACCATCAATTATTAAAACCAGTACTGAAAGTTCTTCAAAAAGTAAAGATAAAAAATCTAATGAAACTAACAATAAATCAAAAAAAGTAAAAAATAATACTAATGAATTAGAAGTTACATTAAAAGGATCTGAAAAACACCTTAATAATAGTAAAAAAGATTCTATTACTGAAGATAATGTTAAAGTTGATGAAGAAGGTATTCCTCAATTAAATCAATTATCAACATTAAATTTAAGTAATAGATTTAAAAAAATTATTATTAATAAACGTACTTTAATCAGAGTCCTTACATTATTAGTAGGATTTATATTAATACTATATGGTATACTTCAATCATTTAAAGAAATTGTCCATATTGCAGATAATGTATCTTTTGGTGAACATATATCTATATCAGTAGCTCTCATATTTGTAGGAATTGTACTTATAGTGTCCTTATTTGCAGAAAGCATAATAAATAAATTAGGAGTTATAGAAATAACCAATTCAACACATAAAAATAAACGAGATAAAAAATAATGAATTATAAAATTAACTATCCACACCCACTTATTTACTTGCATTTATTTTAATAATTTATTTTCTAAATTTTAGTACAGTTCTTTTTTTTAAGTTTTTATAATCTATGTTTAATATTAATTAATTATTTAATTAAATTCTAAAAAATAAGCTAATTTTAAAAATAGGATAAAATAATTATAACATGGATTCAAATATATTATTATAATCAATATATTTAATTAATTTTAAAAAAATAATTAAATTAAAAAAAGACAAAAAGAGGATACAGGAGATAAAAAATTGTTTAAAATAGTATTAAGTGATCCAAGTATATTAAAAACAAGTTTCGATGCTATATCAGGCATAGTTGATGAAGTACAAATAGAAGTAGACACTGACGGACTTAGATTAAATGCAATGGACAGAAGCCATATTACATATGTTCATCTAGAACTTAAAGCAGAATTATTTGATATTTATAAATGTGAAACACCACATAAAATTAATGTAGATACAGATGAATTAATAAAAGTTCTAAAAAGAGCTAAAAATGATGATGTAATTGAGTTAACATTAGAAGAAGAAAGTAATCTAATATTAGTATTTGAAGGAGCAACAAAAAGAACATTTAAAGTAAAACTTATTGATATAGATTATGAATCAGCATCACAACCTGAAATTGAATTCCCAGTAAAATTAAATATGCCTATTGATGTATTTAAAAATACAATACAAGATATAGAAATAGCTTCAGATAAAGTATCATTCAAAGTAGATAAAGATAATTTAACATTAGAAGCAGTTGGCGATTTTGCAGATGCAAAAGTTGAATATTTACATGGTGAAAAAATATCAGAAGAAATAGAATCAATATATTCTATTGATAAAATAAAAGAAATGCTTAAAGCAGATCGTTTTGCAAATAATCTTTATTTATCATTAGGAGATAAATTACCATTAAAATTTGCATTAGTTCTAGAAAAAGAAGAAGGAGAATTAATTTTCTTACTTGCACCAAGATTAGAAGAACAATAAATATAAGAGGAGTTTACAGTGGATCCTTTTTTTCAAAAAATAAGAAATATACAAAAAAAAGAAAGAAGTACTGGAATACTATCTGAAATAGACAATGAATTCTATGAAGAATCCTCTAAATATCTCCGTAAACTAATAAAAAGTGTTGATAAAAATCCATTTTCTCTAGATTCATACCAATTACATGATGCTCAAAGAATAATAGTAGAAATATGTGAAAAAAGAGAATTTAAGATAATTAGTTCAGCACTAGCAAATGTTCAAAAATCACACGATATAATAAAAGGCCATTCCAAAGAGCATTGGTTAGATACAACACCACAAAATACAACACCACAGGAAGAACAATTATACACGGATATTATAAAAATAATATTAAACCATAGAAAAGAATTAATGGAAAATGTATACAATAAAAAAGAAGAAATAACAGAAACCCAAATAAATAATACA
Source organism: Methanobacteriaceae archaeon (assembly GCA_030539615.1). GTDB lineage: Archaea > Methanobacteriota > Methanobacteria > Methanobacteriales > Methanobacteriaceae > Methanosphaera. The sequence goes on from JAUNXU010000037.1 coordinate 14,087, forward strand.
ACAAATCCAACTAAAGAAATAACATCAAAACAAGAACCCACTACTTCAGATAATTCTTCATCTAAACCAAAACAGGATCCATTAAAGATTAATAATATAGAAGAGATAGCAGATCTTAGTTTCATAACAAATCAAATAAAAGAAGAACCTGAACCAAAACTAAATTCTAATGATATTAATAAAATTTTTGGAACAGAACCAAAAACAGAACATTAACAAGCCTTTATACCTTCAACAACCAAAAACTGAATCAAGAACAGAACATGAATCAACACAACCAAAAGAACCTGAACCAAAAACAGAAGAAAATACCACTACTAAATCAACTACATCTACTGAAGAAATAGCTATTATAAAAAAAGATATAAATTCAACAATAATTGATACAGATAAAACAATTTATGGTCCATTTAATAATAATGATCTAATAATTCTTCCTAAAAAAATATTAAAAATATTAAAAGAACATAATGATGCTGAAACTCTTTAATTATTATTAATTCCTATCTTCCAGTATAACTTATTTTAATAAGGATAATTTCCTTAAAATCATATAATTCAAATAAACATAGATAAATAATAGAATCTTTTTAAAAAAAATAAAAAAAGGAAAAGATCAATATAATGAAATACAAAATGAAACGTTGCAAAAAATGTAAACAGTATACTTTAAAAGAAAAATGTCCAATATGTGGTGAAAAAACAGGCGTAATTTACCCAATGAAATATTCACCCCAAGATAAATATGGAAAATACAGAAGAATGCAAAAAAAACAAGCAGAAAATAATAACTTATAAAAAAAAGAGAGGAAATTAACATGGCTAAAACTATAATAAAAGAATTAGAAGAAATAAATCTAGAAAATCCAATACTAATCGAAGGTTTACCAGGCATAGGTTTTGTTGGTCAAATTGTTACAGATCAAATCATAAAATTATTAGATGCTAAAAAATTTGCTCAATTACAATCAGAACATTTTCCACCACAAGTATTAGTTAAAGAAGATGGACTAATTGAACCAATGAAAAATGAATTTCATTATATAAAAGATTTAGGTGAAAATAACCAAGATGTTATTATTTTAACTGGAAATAGTCAAAGTAATAGTCAAATTGGACAAGTAGAAATTTGTAATTCATTAATTGAATATTTTGAAAAATTAAATATAAAACAATTATTTACAGTTGGAGGATTAGGAACTGGAGAACCTGTCAATAAAAGTAAAGTATATGTTGCTGGAAATAATAAAGAATTAATTGACAGTATCATAGAAAAAACTGGTGCTCATATAAGAAAAGATGATGGTGGAATTGTAGGAGCATCTGGATTATTACTTGCTTTAGCTCAAGAAAAAGAAATAAATGCAGCATGTCTTATGGGTGAAACTCCTGGATTTTATATTGATCCAATAGCTGCAAAAGAAGTACTATTAACATTATTTAAAATTTTAGAATTTGAAATAGATTTAGAAGATCTTGATAAACAAGTTGAATCCACATTAAAAACACTTGCAAATGATCCTCAATTTAATCCAAGAGGAAATATGGAACCACAACTAAATAAGAAAAATGAAGATTTAAATTATATTGGATAAAATCTTTTTTTTCACTTTTTTTTATTTTATTAATTAATACTTTTTATTAATATTATATTAAACTAATTTTAAGAAATATAGGAAATACAATAATGATAATAAATGCAGACTTACACGTACATAGTAAATTTTCTTTAGCTACATCTAAAAATATGACTCCTGATATAATGGCTCCAGAATCTGAAAAAAAAGGATTAGACTTAATTGCAACAGGAGATGCATTACATAAAACATGGCAAAATATACTAGAAGAAGAATTAGAAGAAACTGAAGAAGGAATTTATAAATTAAAAGACAAATACCCTAAAACAAAAACTCAATTTATAATAACAACTGAAGTTGAAGATAATCAAAGAATTCACCACCTATTACTAATACCTAATCTAGAAACTGCTAAAGAACTTAGAGAAATATTAAATACCCCAAAAACTGATACAAACGGAAGACCTAGACTAGATATGAATGGTGAAGAAATAATTAATTTAGCTCATGAATATGATTGCACTGTTGGTCCAGCCCATATTTTTACTCCATGGACAGGAATATATAAAACATATGATTCTATTAAAGACTGCTACAATAAAAAACCAGATTTTGTAGAACTAGGATTATCTGCAGATTCCAACATGGCAGATACAATTAAAGAATTACAAGATTATACTTTTCTTACTAATTCAGATTCACATTCCCCATGGCCCCATAGAATAGGACGTGAATTTAATAAGATTGATGTTAAAAAAATTACCTATTCTAATTTACAAAAATCTATAAAAGAAAATAAAATAATAGGTAATTATGGTTTTGATCCCAGAATGGGAAAATATCATGAAACAGGTTGTATAAAATGTAAAAAAATATACACTATCCAAGAAGCAAAAAAAAGGGATATGAAATGTTCCTGCTCAGGAATTATTAAAAAAGGAGTAAATGGTAGAATTCAAGAACTAGCTTCTTGGCCTTTACCACAGCACCCAAAAAAAAGACCAAAATACACATACTTACTCCCTTTAGCAGAACTAATAAGCAGTACATATAATAAAGGTGTAACTACTAAATTTGTTCAAACACGTTGGGAAAACCTAATAAATGAATACCATACTGAAATTAATGTATTACTAAAAGTTCATATAGATGAACTAAAGAAAAAAGATGAAACTCTTGCAAAAATAATAGAATCATATCGAAAAAATAAATTAAAAGTAACACCAGGACGTGGAGGAGAATATGGTAAAGTTGACTATTAAAAAAAAATTCCTAAAACTTAATATATTATATTACTAGAAATATAATAATATAACTTAACAAAATTTTTCATAAAAAAATAAATGAAAATATACAAGGAGCATTCTACAATGGAAAATGTTATATCAATAATCACATTAGTATTTGTTGGCCTAATCGTTATGACTTTAATAACACAATTTTTAGCCAGAAACATGGATTAAAATAAAAATAACGGATTTGGGGGGATTTGAACCCCCGATCTTCAGATTAGGAGTCTGATGCCCTATCCTACTAGGCTACAAACCCATTTAATTAAATTAACTAATTTTTCATATAATTACATATATAAACTT
>JAUNXU010000003.1:0-41813 GCA_030539615.1 Methanobacteriaceae archaeon
TGTTGGTTTCTGTTCTTTGGTAGTTTTTGTCTGATAGTACTGCTGTTATTGTATAATTTTTTGCACTGTAGTTTTCGGGTATTTTGTATTCTAGTGTGGCTATTCCATTTATTATGTTGGTTTTTCCTATGGTTTTTCCATTGATTTTGTAGACTATTGTTCCGGTGTTTAGTGGTGTTCCTTTTATATCTGTAGTGTTTGTGGTTAAGTTAATAGTTGTTCCTGCATACGTATTTAGTAGTTTTATTTGTATTTTTGCTTGTTTTTTGACTAGTGTTAATGTGGTGTTGTTTGTTGCTTTTGTGAATACATTGTTTTCTCCGTATACTGCTGTTATTGTATAATCTTTTGATGAGTAGTTGTCTGGTATTATATAATTTAGTGTGGCTTGTCCATTTGTAATATTTGTTTTTCCTATGGTGTGTCCGTTTAGTTTAAATGCTACAAGTCCTGTTATTTCCATATTATATGTACTAGTTATATTTGCTGTTAATTTAATATTATCTCCAGCATGTGCTGTAATATTATTAATTTTTATATTAGTGTTTACTTTAGTTACTTTCCATTGTTTTATTGTATTGTTTTCACTATTATTATATGAACTATTGGTTGATACATATTTTATTGTAATATTATAAGTTCCTGGAAGGTATGAGTTTATGTCTGTTATATTTAATGTTGCTATGTTATTATTAATTAGTGTTGTATTATATTCTTGGATTGTTCCGTCAGGTTTTGTTATGATAAATGTTATATTTCCTTGTGTTACTTTTTGTCCATCAATACTTGTTACTATAGCATTAACTATTGGTTTTTCACCATATATTGTGTTTATATTTGTTTCATTAATATAAATCATTGTCTTTGTTAAATCAAGATTAAGTTCCTGATTATCTATGCTTGCTTTTAAAATACTTCTATCACCAGTATATATTGTAGTTACTTCTTTTGTGAAATTAGTGCTTTCTGGATCAAATGTCCCTATTGTACTAGAAAATGTTACTAATCTTTCAGGTAACTCCACTATATCTCCTGTAGTATTTAAAACAACAAATACTTTTAATGTAACTTTATTGTTTTCATATGTTGAGCTATTTGTAAAATTCATTACAACACAATTATCAGGATCAGAAATACCAGACAATAATAAAGCCCAAACAGGATTATTATTACCCCACCAATTATTATTCAAATAAACTTCACCAGAACCAGTATTATATACTGAATTACCAGTAGTTGCAGTGTTATTTACAAATATTGAATTACTAACATTTAAATTTCCTATATTATTAAATATTGCACCACCATTATTTGCAGTGTTATTTATAAAACTAGAATCAATAATATTATTATCATCTCCAATTATTACACCGCCACCTTTTGTTGCACGATTATTTATAAAATTAGAACTATTAATATTATTAGATCCTCCATATATTGCACCACCATAATTTGTTGCACTATTATTTATAAAATCAGAACCAACAATACTATTAGATCCTCCATATATTACTCCACCATAATCTGCACCATTATTTATAAAATCAGAACCAACAATACTATTATACTCTCCAATTATTGCACCACCCTGCTCTGCATTATTATTTATAAAACTAGAATCAATAATAGTATTATACTCTCCAATTATTGCACCACCAGCATAACTTGCTGCTGTATTATTTATGAAGTTAGTTCCAGTAATATTATTATAATCTCCTTCTATTGCACCACCATCATTTGCAGTGTTATTTATAAAACTAGAACCAGTAATATTACTATATCCACCTTTTATTGCACCACCACTATATTTTACATTATTATTTATAAAATCAGAATCAACAATACTATTATAATCTCCTTCTATTGCACTACCATATTCTGAAGTGTTATTTATGAAATTAGAACCAGTAATATTACTGTATCCTCCGTATATTGCACCACCACGCTCTGCACTATTGTTTGTTAATGTTGAGTTTATTATTATTAATATTCCTTTTTCATTAACTATTGCTCCTCCACTAGCATCAGTAATTTTTCCTTGTGTGAGTGTTATGTTTTTAAGAGTTAAATTACCAATACCCATTATATTAAATATTCTTCCAGTTATTAGACCATCAGAAGATGTTCCTGTAATATTATACCCATTACCATTAATAATAATAGTTTTATTTATTATTATACCTTCTGTAAAAGTAGTTTCATCATTTCCACGGATATAACTATGATTTAATTCAATTGTAGATCCATTAGTAGCATTAGTAATTCTTTGTTGAAGTTCAGTAAAATTTCCTCCATCAACTCCTTTATTTGAAGTTTGAGGTGTTGTTTCAATAGTTTTAATTTGTTTAGTAGTGGGTGTGGTTTTAATGGTTGTGTTTTGTTGAATTAGTTTTCTTTCACCTGTTTCTACACTTGCAAATTTTTTATTTTCTGTTGTTGTACTTGTTGGTGTGTCTTGTGTTGTGGTTGTTACTGTTTTTGTTGTTATTGTATCTGGTGTTGTGGTTGTTGTTGTGTTGTCATTATTGTTTGTTGCTGCTGTAAGTGTACTTAAGCTTATTATAATTAGTAATGTACTTACAATTAATAATACTTTCTTACTATTCATAACTATTTTTCCCCCTATATGGTTTTATTTAGTTTTTAAAGTTTTTTTTAGGAAATTATTTTTTTTATGGTTAATATAATAGTTTTTTAGTGTTTTTTTATAGATAGTATTGAGTTTTTTGTGGTGGTTTATATTATTTTTTTCTTTTAGGATCTTTTGTTATACTGTATTTTTTTGTAAAATCAATTAAATAAGTCCTAATTATAATTTATAAGAGTTATAAGAAGATTTTTTTAAAAATAATCCTATTCTTTTTTCAATTATATGAATGTTTTTAAAAGTTATTTTTTTTAGAAAATATTATCATTTAATTTACAAATAAAGGATTTTTACAAGTTTATTTACTTAACAATCATAACTTTAGTTATACATTCAATACCACTTTTATTATTTCTAAGTATTAAACTTAACCTTATTTTTTATCATAAATTAGCCTGTATTAATTATTAATACTTTTAATAAGAATAATTAAGTTATAATTATTAAGCGATAATTTATAGTTTTTAATTAGTTAATAGTTCTATTTGATTTTTTTATTTTTTATTTGATAATAAAAATTATTAAATATTTAAAAGAGGATTAATTATTCTTTATCCAATATTATGTGATTTATCCTAGTTTATATTAGAAATATGTCTTTTTTAAAAGGTGTTATCTAAGATTTTGCTAATAAAAATACTAATAAGGCACAACCTCTTTATTAAGAGTATTTGTTTTAATTTATGAATATTATAAAAATAAATGCAAAGTTTTCTAATAAACTTTATCGTCTATCAAAGTTTAATTTTTTAAATTGGGAAAAATAAAGTTTGTTCTTATTTAAATAAAACTAAAAATTATAAAAGAGATTAAAACATAACATAATTTAACTAGAAAAAATAATAAGGAGTATAATATTATGACTAGATTACCAGCAGTATCAGGATTATTTTATAATAGGAATAAAAATGAATTAATAGGTGATATTACTCAAATATTTAAAGATACTAAAAATTATGAAAATCTAGAAAAAACAATGAATAAAAGAAATATTAAAACAGTGCTTGTTCCACATGCTGGTTATGTTTATTCAGGAAAAACTGCATCTTATGCATTTAAGGAAATATGTGATGATGGATTACCTGAAATTTTTATAATAATCGGTCCAAATCATACAGGTGCTGGAGTTAATCTTGCAGTTACTCCAGAAAGTAAATGGAAAACACCACTAGGTAATGTGGATATTGATAGGGAATTTGTAGAAAAATTAAAAGAAAATAATACTCTTGTAAAAGAGGATAGTTTAGCAGAATTTAATGAGCATTCTGTAGAAGTTGAAATTCCTTTTATACAATATATTGCTAAAAAACAAGAAAAAGATATAAAAATTGTTCCTATAACAATGAAAAATCAAGATCCTATTACTTCAACAATACTTGGAGAAAGTATTTATAAAACAGCTCATAGTTTAAATAGAGATATTATTATAGTAGCTAGTAGTGATATGACACATTATCAACCAGAACCAATAGCTAGAACAAATGATGCAAAAGTTTTAAAAAATATTGAAAATTTAGATGTTGATTCTATGTTAACAAATATTCAAAATTATAATATAAGTATGTGTGGTTATGGTCCTGTTACTGCAGGTATAACTTTTTCATTATTAGAAGATGCTAAAATTGGTAAAATATTAAATTATGCAACTAGTGGTGATGCAAGTGGTGATTATAGTTCTGTAGTTGGATATGCATCTATGTTAATAAAATAAAAAAAAATAGTTTTAATAAGAAATATAATTATTTCTTATATTTTTAATTCAAAGTCTACTGGTTCAAGATTAAATTCTTCTTCAGTAGCTAATATACCTTTGTTTCTTAGTACTTCTCTTGCAAGTAACCAATAAACTAAAGCTATTGCTTTTCTACCTTTGTTATTTACAGGAATTACTATGTCAACATTACTTAATAAGTTTTCTGTATCACATAATGCTACTACAGGTATTCCATTTTGTTTAGCTTCTATAATAGCTTGTGCATCTGATCTTGGATCGGTTACAACTAATATTTTTGGTTCTATGAATTTAGAGTAGTTAGGGTTTGTTAATGTTCCAGGAATAAATCTTCCAGGTACAGTTTTAGCTCCAGTTACTTTTCCAAATTTTTCTACAGGTGATTGACCATATTGTCTTGTAGATACTACTAATATTTCATCTGCATTATATTTTGATAAGAATTTTGCTGCTGCAACTATTTTATCATTACTTCTTTTAACATCTAATACGTGTAAACCATCTGATCTTACTCTGTAGATGTAACTCTCCATATCTTTTGTTTTTTGTTGTGTTCCAATATGTAAACCTGCTGCGAGGTATTTATCTAATGGAATTAATAATTCTGCCATTTTATCTGCCTCTATATTTTTTTTATTATATTCTTATTTTTTTATAAATTTTATCATTTTAAACGGACTATATTCATTTACTATGAACACTAATTGCATTTGTTGAACATATATCCATACATATTTCACAAAGACTACAAGAATCTATATTAACTATTTCAACTTTGTCTTTAATTAATTTTAGTACTTCCATAGGACATATGTTTACACAATCTGCACATTCTTTTCCATAACAAATATTATAATTTATTTCAATATAAGCCATAGATTAGTATCCCTTTTTTAATATAAATGATGTAAATTTGCCATTACAGGACTTGAAAGTTCTTCTTCAATTCTTATTAACTCATTAAGTTTTGCTATTCTTTCTCCACCAACAGCACCAGTTTTTATTATTGGTGCTGAAAATGCTACTGCAAGATGTGCAATTGTTTCATCAGGTGTTTCACCAGATCTATGTGATACTACTGGTATATAACCATGTGATTTTGCTAAATCAATTGTTTTATGAGTATCTGTTAATGTTCCGATTTGATTAGGTTTTATTATAAGAGAGTTTCCTGCTCCTATTTCAATACCTTTTTGTAATAATTTACTATTAGTTACAAAAGTGTCATCACCACAAACTAAACATTTATTTCCAGCTTTTTTTGTTAATTCTGCAAGTGATTCAAAATCATTTTCTTCTATAGGATCTTCCACATATAAGAAATTATATTTATCAATAATATCATTTACATAATCAACTTGTTCACCTGGTGTTAATTCTTTACCTTCTCGTGAATAAATGTATTTTCCTTTATCAGAATCCCACATTTCACTTGAAGCCATATCAAGACAAGGTTTTACAAGAATTCCTGTTTCATCAGTGATTTCTTCACATGCTGATGTTTGTATTTCTAATGTTTGATCATTAGTAAGATTAGGTGCCCAACCACCTTCATCTCCTTTTCCACCAGTAAATGTTTTATCTACTTCTTGTATTTTAGATTTTATTTTCCTGTGAACTTTAACATTAGTAGTTATTGCTTCTGTCATACTTTCAGCACCAACAGGAATTACTAAAAATTCTTGTATATCCGGTGCATTAGTTCCTGCATGAGCTCCACCATTTATCATATTACCTAATGGGTATGGCATTTCTCTTGGCATTATTCCACCTAAGAATTTATATAATGGTAAATTATAACTAGATGCTGCTGCTTTTGCTGTTGCCATTGATACAGCTACTGTTGTATTACCACCTAAAGTTGAAAGATTATTTGTTCCATCAATTTCTTTAAGTACTGCATCGATTTCTCTTAAATCTTCTGCTTCCATACCAATTATTTCTGAAGAGATAATGTCTTCTATTTCTGTTACAACTTTATCTACTCCACCTTCAGGAAATGAAGCTACTTCATTTATACCAGTACTTGCCCCACTTGGTGCTGCAGCTCTTCCAAAACCATTCCATGTTAAAACATCAGCTTCAACAGTAGGATTTCCCCTACTATCAATAATTTTTCTTAAACGAATGTCTTCTATTACACTATCCATAAAAATCACCTCTATATTTTTATTTTTTTTTAGAAATAGTTGCTTTTTAATTAAAGGTTTAATTTTTTTTATTCTATATTTTATGAGTGTATTAAATAGATTTAAAAAATATTTTTTTTTCTTCTTTAAAGAAAGTAAATTATAAGATTAATAATTTTAATCATTATAATTAATTTAATATTATAATTCTTGCCATTTTTCTTTGTTTACCATTGCTTTTAATGGCATTTTTCCTTCTTCAAGCTCTTTAATAGCAATTTCTATTGGATCTATATCCGCAGTATATTCAACTTTTGGTTCTGCACCCATGGATATTTGAAGGGCTCTTGAGCCTATAAGTCTTGCTTTTTCAAATCTAGTGATTTCTTCAGATTCCATTTTAACATTATACTCCTAGAATTATATTATAATAATTCAATTTTTTTATATGATTTTTATCTTCTTTTTTCAATTATATTTTTCTTGTAATTTTGAATGTTATAAAAGAAAAGGTAGATATCTAATAAATCTTACCATACTTTTACATGTGATATTAACATTCTTCGACAACAATACTTTGTAATTCCAAGATCATCAAGAACATCATCAGGTGCTTCTCCTTTTTCTGTTCTTTCTTTGAATTCATCAAAACTTGCTGATATTACTTTTCCACAAGTATAACATCGAACGAATAACATAAAAGATTACCTGTAACTTTTCTGTTTTTTTGCTCTTGCACCAGGTCCACCATATTTTTTAGATTCTGTACGACGTGGATCTCCTACTAACATTGTTCTATCATATTGAACATATCTTTCTTTAAGATTCATGTCTCCAGTAAATTGGACTAAACCTTTTGCTATAACCATTCTTGCTGCTTCTGCTTGACCCATTACTCCTCCACCAACTACTCTTACATTGATGTCAACAGTATTTGCTATGTCTCCAGCTAATTCTAATGGTTCTAAGATTTTTAGTTTTGCTAATTCTGGACTGTATAATTCTACAGGTTTACGGTTTATTTTAATTCTACCAGTTCCTTCTTTAACAGTTCCTCTTGCAATAGCTGTTTTTCTTTTTCCACTTGTATGAACTACTTTACTCATTTTTTCACACGACCTTTATATTTTATTAATTATTTATTTTAGTTTCCTATTTAAAATTTAGCACCTAATAATTTAGATACTGTTCCTAATTCCATTATTTTTGAAGTGTTTCTAGGTTGTGCTTCTTTGATAAAGGTACATTCTGCATCTTTTAATTCTTCTGGCACTCCTACACATACTTTAAGATTTTTAAATGCTGTTCTTCCTTTAGGTTGTTTATATGGAATCATACCTCTAACAGTTCTTCTAAATATATCATCTGGTCTTCTTGGATATTTTGGTCCAAGTAATCGTGGATTTGATATACTTGCCCTATCTACTCGTTGTTTGTATCTAGCATAGATCCAATCCCTATTACCAGTTATTATGATTTTTTCGGCATTTATGATAGTGATTTCTTCTCCTTCAAGAAGTTTTTTACTTACAGTACTTGCAAGTCTTCCTAATACCAGTTTTTCTCCGTCTATAATCATTCTTTACACCTTTTATTTATTTTAATAATTTTACATTGGATCCTTTAGGATTTTCATCCATTAGATCAGTAATGTTCATGTATTTTCCACCAGCTGCTTCTATTTTTTTAGCTGCTTCTTGTGTGAATTTAAATGCTGCTACATTAACATTATGATTAATTTTTCCGTCCCCTAAAACTTTTCCAGGTACAAGTATTGTTTCATCATTTTCAGAGTGTTTTTCTATATGGCCTACATTAACTTCTGTTTGTTTTCTGTTAGCTCTTTCTAATTCTTTTGCAACAGTTTTCCATATATTAACATCTTCTGTTGATGATTGCTTTTTGAGGGTTCTTATCAATTCTAAAGTATTTTGATTTGTTTTTGTTGTTTTCATTTTATATTATTCCTCCTCGTTCATCACAAAATTAATTACATTATCTGATTTTTCTGCTAGAATATCACATGCTTTCTTGAGAATTGTTACAGGATCTAATGATCCATCAGATTCCAGTGTGAAAATGTATTTTGATTCTTCATAATCAATTGTAATTGCATTACCTGAACATTTTCTTTCACAAGTTTTACATAATGAACATTTTTCTATATCAGTTATAGTTACTTGCTTTTCATCATCAAATTGTAATATTTTCCTTGGACATTGATCTATACATACACCACAGTTATAACATGCTTGATTATCTATTGTTATTTTTGGATAAAATTTATATGAGCATGTTGTTGCTGCTTGCCATTTTGCATGTTCTGATCCTAGACCTAATTCTGCTATAGCTTCTAGTTCTATTTCTTCATTTTCATGAAGTTCTACTAGTGGTATTGTATCGTAAACGGGTTTTATAGATGGGTCGTTTGATTTAATATCTTTTGAATATACAATTTTTGGACCTTTTTCTTTTAAGAGAAATGATACACTGCAATTTGAGCAATGATCTTCACAATCACATTCTGATGGCATTGTAAATAAATCAAGATCTGTCTTAATTGGTAATAATCCTAGCCTATGAGCTAATACTTCATCAAACATTTTAGCATCATTTTTATATATATTTACTGTTTCTATTGCTAGTTTTGGAATTTCAACTAGACATATTCTTCTTATAGCATTGATAAAAGGTATATTAACATCTTCTACTAAAAATACTATTCTTTCATCATCTTTTTCTCTAAGTTCTATATTCATTTTCATGACCCTTTTTAATTATAATTATACACGTCTACCCCTTTTACCTCCAGGTCTTCCTGTACCATCATGAGGAATTGGAGTCACATCTTCTATTTTACCTATTTTAATACCTGCTCTGGCTAATGCTCTTATTGTTGCTTGAGCACCAGGACCTGGTGTTCTTGGACCATTTCCTCCAGAAGCTCTTACTTTTATATGGAGACCAGCTATTCCTTTTTCCTTAACATCATCAGCTACTCTTGTTGCTGCTTCCATTGCTGCAAATGGTGATGATTCTTGTCTGTCTGATCTTACAACTTTTCCACCAGACCATTGTGTTATGGTTTCAGCACCAGTAACATCAGTAACTGTTATGATAGTGTTGTTAAAAGATGAATAAACGTGAGCTACACCCCATTTCTCTTTTTCTGCCATTATTATCACCTATATATTCTTATTTTTTTATATTATTCCTTTTTTGCAATATGAGAATTATATGATTATTCTTCATCTGCGTCATTATTAGTTTCTTCTTTAGTTTCAGTTTCTTGAACTATGCTTCTTTCTACTGGTGAACCTGGATAGAATCCAATATTATCTTCATCTATTTTAGGTACTAAGTATCCTGGTGCATTAATTTTTTTACCATTAAGTGTGATATGTCCATGAATGATAAATAATCTTGCTTCTTTAACTGTTCTACTTAATCCTTTTCTGTGTACAAGACTTTGTAATCTTCTTCTTAGAACATCTTCAACATTTATTTCAAGCACTTCTTCTAGTTTAGCATTAGGTGATAATATACCCATTCTAACAAGATGGTTTAATAATTGTTCTCCTTCTTGTTGTGCTTCTTCTGAATCTGTACCAAGAAGTACCCTTGCATCTCTTCGATATCTTTTTACTTTAGAATCAGCTTTCCAAACTTCTTTTTTATTTTTTAATCCATATTTTTGAATTAATTTATTATCTTCTTTAATACGATCCATAATCCATGGATGTGATGGAGTATTATATTGTTTTCGTGGTTTTTTTGGATGTCCCATAATCTATCTCCTTTATGATTTTTTTAATAATGGTAGAAAACTAATCTAGTTTTCTCCACCTCTTTGTTTACTTACACCAACAGAAGAACCGTGTCTGAATGTTGATTTAGTTCTTTGTCCTCTTACAGGTAATCCTGATTCATGTCTTTTACCTTTGTAACTTCTAATCTTTTTCATTCTGTTAAGATCATCACGTAAAATCATGTTTAAATCAGATTCAATTAAATGTTTAGTTTCACCTGTTTCGTAATCAAATCTTCTGTTTAATAACCATTCTGGAATATTATATTCTTGAGGATTTTCTAGTACTTCAACAATTTTAGCTACTTTATCTTCTTCAAGATATCCTATTTGTTGTTCTTCATCTAGTCCAGCTACTTTGCATATTGAAGTTGCAAATGCTTTTCCAACACCTTTAATTTCAGTTAATGCTGAGACTATTTTTTTATTTCCGTCTACATCCTTACGGGATATACGGACCATATGTCTAAATTCTTGTTCAGCCATTTATTTTAGCCCTCCAATTCAATTTATATTTTTATTTTATCATATTAACTAATATAACAAAATTTATCTAAAAAATAATACATTATCATCTTTTAAAGAAGAACTAAATATTATTTTTTTATGAATTTAATTAATTTTGAAAAATAGTTTTTTTTATATTAAATTAATTATAATATCTTACAATTAACACATTTAATTCAAAGTTTTATAAGATTTGGTTCTAAATATTAATATTACATTTTATTCTTTTAAGCTTTAGATTTTAAATAGAAATTATAATATAATTAAATTAATATTAGAAAAAAAGAGAATTTTGTGTTTTATAATGTAATAAATTATAAGCGCCGAGACTGGGATTTGAACCCAGGAGGAGAGATCTCCACAAGATTTCCAGTCTTGCGCCTTACCAAGCTAGACTATCTCGGCTCATATATTTTTTAATTAATTTATTTTTATTCACTTATAAATAATAATATCTATTTTCTCTTATATTTAATTTACCATTAATTAATAATTTTTTAACAGCATATTAATTCACGAATCATTAAATAGACATTTTTTTAATTTATTTATACTTGATATAATTTTTTTAATAGTTATTACTAACAATTAATCAATAAATAAGTTTTTTTACAGCAATATATCTTAAATATCTTACCATAATTAAAAATTTTATAATGACCTCGCCCTTAATATACAAATTAAAGGTTCCACAGTTTATAAAAACTTGTAATTAATTATTTAATGGATTTATAATTAATTTAGTAAAATTAGAAAAAATATTGTTTATTATTTTTTTCCAAATTTAATTATTTCCACATCTTAGGATATGTATTTGGTAATATAAAAACTTTTCCAATATCAACTACTATTTTAGTATTAGCTTCAATTATTTCATCAGTAAAATATAAACTTTTTCCAGCAGCAACAAGTTCATCTTTTAAAGTCATAATTGCTACCACATCATTTTTTCGAATATTTGTATCAAGTTTTACTATTCCAGAATTTGCTAAATTTGCTCCATGACATACTGCATCTACTGCACTATCTTTAATATATATTTTTAACATATCATCTGTTACTTTTTCTACTGGTTGAATAATTCGTCTTAATTCATCTTCATTATCTTCATTTTTCCAATAATAATATGCATCTGTTATATCTTGTAATGTAGTTAATGTTTCATCTTCAATAAAAGGGCCTGCTTTTATTCTTCTTAATTCTGCCATGTGTGCACCTATACCTAATGCTTCTCCCATGTCATGACAATATTTTCTGATATATGTTCCGGCTTCACAAGTTACATCAAATAAAATATCTTGTCCATCAATTTCAATAATATTATTTTCATAAATACTTCTAACTCTTAATTCACGTTTTACTGCAGATTTAACAGGTGGTATTTGAAATACCTTGCCTTTAAATTCATCAAATATTTCATATATTTTATCTTCATCTATTTTTTCATGTAATCGCATAAGACATACATATGCTTTTGATGATAAAAGTAATAATTCCATTGATTTTGTAGCAGTATTAATAGCCATAGGTAAAACACCTGTAACCTTAGGATCAAGAGTACCACCATGACCAGTTTTACCTACATTAAGAATATGCTTTACCCAAGAATCAATTTCATGAGAAGTAGGACCAGAAGGTTTATCAACATTAATAATACCTTTACTAATATGCTCAGAAATACTTCGTTCAGAAGGTACTTTCCCATAATCATAATCAGTATTACTTTCACACATATAATAATAATTAACCATAAAAATAAACTCCTATTAATAATCTAAAAAATTTTAAATTTAAGATAATAATTTAAATATCCAACAAAAATCATTTTTTTTTAGAAATTTTATTCTTCAATTGCCAAACAAAGATTTTTCCTAATCTTTTCATTTAACAATCGAGATTTTTGCCATTTTCTATTTAATAAAAAAAAATTTCCTAACCTTATCTTATATTATTTCATTTATCATTAATATTATTTAAAACAGTATATTTGACTTAGAAATATAAAAATAATAATATTAATAATAATATATGAGGAGGTAAATAAATCATGCGAAAAAAAAGCAATGATAACAATTATAATAATAGTAGTGGTTATTTTAGGAATAATTACTTTTGGTTATGCAACACAAATAAATAAACAACCAAAGAAAAATAGTCCATTAAATGTAACTAAAATTAATACTACTAATGAATCTAAAGATATTCCAAAAAAACAAACTCCAAAAATATCAAATGTTTCTGTAAATAATAGTTCAACAAATAATACAAATAATACAAATTCAACTGAAAGTCCAACATTAAGTCAAGCAGAATATGATAAATTACATCCAGAAGATCAAGAAACATTAAATCAATTAGGATGGAAACCTGGTGATGAAATACCTGGTGATATTGGTATTGGAGATAATCCAAATTATCCTGAAAATCAATAATAAATTTTTTTAAAATAAGAATTTTTACAAAATTAAAAATAGTATAAAATTAGTTTAAAATAAAAATTAGTTTAAAAATAATAAAGAAAATAGAATCTATAATGATTCTAATTCTTTTTTAACTGCTTCTATATCATCAGATACTTCTACAGTTTGATCTAAAGGTTCTAAATGGTTAATATTACAACGACGGTTTTTAATAGTAGTACCTACTACTTCAACAAAACTTTCATCAATAACATCTAATATAACACATTTTTCTCCAGATTCTCGTCCTGCGATCTTAACGCATACTCTTCCTTTTTCTATTGCTGGCATTATTATTCACCTATATTATTTTTGTTTAATACATTCAAGTATTATTTTTACTGTAGCTTCAGTATTAAAAGTACCAGAATTAATAATTATATCATAAATATCTAAATTATTAATATCAATATTATGAATTTCTTGGTATCTTTTAGCTTCACTTGAGCTTCTTATAATCATTTCTTCTTTAATTTTATCCAGAGGTTCTTTTTCTCTATCACAAATTCGTTCTGCACGAATATCTTCAGGAGCTATAAACCATATACGATAATCAGCTTCTACAAAATAAGCTGATATTCGTCCTTCAACAATTAAATTTTCACTATTGTTTGCAATTTCTGCTTGTTTTTTATCAAGTTCATAATCTATATTATTATTACCTTCAGCAAATTCACTGAATTCTAGTAGAGTCATTTTCCTATCTTTAGCCATTTGTCTAAAAACATCCCCTGCTGACAAATAAGGTATATCCATTTTTTCAGATAATACCTTAGTTGTTGAAGTTGTACCAGTTCCAGCTAATCCACCTATGGTGATAATCATAATGATCTAGCCTCATTTTTAAACAATTTTTTAGTACAGTTAGTACAAAGATTTCCACCATATGGTCTATTTGGTTTTCTACTATTTTTAGATAATTTCCTTATTTCATATGGTCTTCCTCTAGGTACTGCATCTAATGTTCTTCCACAGTTTGCACAAACATGTTTTGAAGGTTTTTTCTTTTTGTAATGAGTTACATTACGTCCTCCTGGAACCTTTTTAGATACTGCTTTTAAAGATTTAGTTCTATATCTTGGTTGTGGCATTTTTTTCCTCCCTTTTAATTTTTTCTATTTTATTATTACTAAAGAACAAATTTTTAAAAGTGATAATTAACTTTTATATTTAACCCATTTAGTTCTTTAATATACCTATTAATATTTATGTTATTTTTTAGTTTTATAATTTATCCTTAGTAACTACCCTTACATTGATTTCATTCCCAATGCTTTCCTAAATAAGAATGACATTGCAAATGTTACAAGTACATACCACCCAAACCAACCTATTGAAGTAACTGGTGTTCCAGGTGCTGGATGCCATATTATTTGAAATATAGGAACACAAAGAAGATAATAAACACTTTGTGGTAAATTTACAAACATATGATTTATAACTGGATTTGCATTTAAACCATAAAATATAATCAATATTGGAACCATTGTTATAAACATTGGTTTAAATTGCATTTTCATTAATTCTGTCTGATCAGACATTGCATCCATCTGTTTTTTCTGTACTCTTTCCATTGCTTTCATATCACCAGAATCTTTAGCTTTCTTCAGTTCATCTTGAAGACTTTTCATATTCTGATTTACTTCCTGTAAACGATCTTGATCAACTAGTAATTTATTTGCAACTGTTGTTAGTAAACCTACAATAGATGCAATTATAAATACTGTTAATATTGGATTTGTTGGAGTAGGATCCATACTAATTAATGGATTTAATAAAGGATCTACTATGGAACTTATTATATCCATCATGTTATAGTCTCCAATTTAAAGGTTTAAGGTAATGATTCAATAAGTTGTTCAACAGCACTTTCTAATCCATTATCACTATTTTGTACATAAGATACTGTTGCTCCTGTAAACATGGAATAAGCCATTACTGTTGATCTATTAGTCATTTGATGTTCTTTTATTGCATCATATGATTCTTGATCACGTGTTCTTGTATCATCATTTAAACGTCTGTATAATATTTCATCAGGTTTTGCTTCAATTAATATAAATTGTGTTGGTTTTAATTCTTCTAAAACCCACCTTGGTAATCCGGGTAAATATCCTTTAGGTGTTTTTATTGTACAGTGAGTATCAATTATAATATTATCTTTTTGACTTAATTGATGTATTCTTTCTGCTGCTTTTTTTTGCACTTCTTTTTGTACTTCAGGATTTAATTTACGCATATCATCTCTATCTTCTACTAAATCTTGTTCTTTAGCAATTTCTAGCATTATATCTCCATAATTTATATTGATATAATCTACTTTTTCTAATACACTATTTAATACTGTGGTACTACCTGAACCAGGTATTCCTGCAATAATGACTATATTCATTTTTAATCTCCTATATATACAAATAATTTTTAAAATAAATTTATAATGAATTATATTATAATAATTCATTTTAATATTTTATTTATTCTATTTTTTTATTCATTACCTAAGAATTTTCTTAACATTGGATGCATATCCATTAATTGTTCTTTAGCAATTTCTTCATATAATTTATAAACTATACCTACAGTAAGCAGTACTCCAGTACCTCCACCAAGTGCACCAGTTAAATCTGCTACAAAAGCAAGAAGCCCTACAAATGCTCCACCTAATACTGTTATAGTTGGTATATATTTGTCTAATATTCTTTTAAATTGAGATCTATTACTTCTAAACCCAGGTACTTGAACACCCATACCATGTAATTGTTTAGATACTTTATCTGGTCCAATTCCACTTATTTCAACCCATAATAAAGCAAAGATTACACATAATGATATGAATACTATTGCATATATAATTACTTTTAAAGGGTCAGTAAATAATATTGAAATACTAGAAGGTGTTGTTAAATAATAAGCAATTCCACTAATTGCTGTCCCTTGAGATATTTCTCCAAGTATAGGAAAACCTAATGATTGGAATAATCCTGCAAATAATTGTACATTTAAGAAAAGTGCACTTACTAATATAACTGGCATATTACTTGCATATACAAATTTAAGAGGATATTTAGATCTTGCTCCTTTAACTCCACCATATGATAATGGTATTTCAACACGCATACATTCAGCATATACAACAACTAAAAATACTCCAATTGTTGCTACTACTGGAATTAATAAATCAAATTGAGGTTGACCTGTGATAAGAGAATATATGAAACCAGGTATTCTACCTGCAGGAGCATCCGTACCAGAAACTGTTAAGAAATTAAATGATCCTACAATTATCTGTTGAGCTACTCCACTTGCAATAAATAACCCTACACCACTACCAAATCCCCATTTGGTTACTACTTCATCCATAAATATTAATAATATTCCACCTATTAAAAGCTGTAAAACTACAGCTACAGTATATTCCGGTAACATAGGAGGTAAAGCTCCTGTATAAACCAAAATAAGACCTTCAAAAAGTGTGAATATAATTGCTAATAATTTTTGAGTTCCTTGAAATGCTGCTTTATCTTCATGATTAGATAAATCCAAATCTATAAGTTTACCTCCAACAAGTAATTGCATAATAATTGATGCAGTTACTATTGGCCCTATCCCTAAAGTTACAATTGAACCAAAACTACCTGCAATTACTGAACGTAATTGAGCAAATTGATCTATAGCTGTTGGACTAAGTCCAAACAATGATACTTCTGTTAAACAGAAATATAATAATAATATTATTGCTGTCCATTTAATCTTTTCTTTAAATCCAAGTCTTTTATCTGGTGATCTAACTTGGGGTAATAAAGAATAAAATGGTTTTAACATATCTAATGATGACATTATCACACCTCTAATAAAATATTGAAAAAATATAATCTAAAAAAAGATTATTTTATTTTTTCATTATTCTATTATTTCTGCTATACCACCAATAGCTTCTATTTTTTCAACAGCTTTCTTTGAAAATTTAGGTGATTTAATTGTCATTGCATTTGTTAAATTCCCTGATCCAAGAACTTTATTGTAACCCATTTTTGTTACATCAATAATAATTTCATCATTTTCTTTTGTTGCAATATTATTATTTAATAATTTATTTAATTCATTATCAATATAATCTAAGTTTATTGATTTGAATTCTTGTATAGTTTTTGAAGGACGTTTAAATCCATATTTTCCGAAGTGTTTAGGATCATTTATAACCATCCAAGTCCAATGATGTTTATTTCCACCTGCTTGCCCTCTTCCACCTTTATGACCAGCACCTCTTCGTTTTTTAGTACATCCACCACCTACGGATCTTGAACCTCGTAGTTTTCGTATTTTTCGTTGTTTACGTATCATCATTTCACCTCTGATCTTACATCATTTTACTTAATAATGCATTTATATCTTCAGCCCTGTAACCAAGTGATCCACCTTCAGTAAAAGCCCGTTTGGTGTGTTCATATCCTTTTCTAGGAGGGCTAAGACGGAATATTGGTTTTAGTCCATTATCTTTAAGTGTTGTTTCTGATTCATATAATGCATGAGCTAATTCTGTAATTGATGCATATTCAGTATTTTCAGATACATACTCTTCTGTTAAATGTTTTCTACCAGGTAATCTTCCTCTATTTTCTAAAAGAGCTAAAATAGTTTCTTCTGTTACTTCTCCCCAAGTTAAATAATCTTTAGCTTTTTGAAGCATTCCTTTGTAACTTGGATTTTCAGGAATAATAACTACGTGATTTATTCTTGTAAGTCTTAACATATCTAGTGTTTCACTAATATCTCTGTTAATTCCTGTTCTTCCTCTTACTCTTATTGCTGCTATCATTTTTTTAACACCTCAATATTACTCAGTTTCTAACTCTAATGTTTTAGAGTTTTGTCCATTACCTTTTATACTGGATAATGATTTAAGTGCATTGAATATTGCTCCAGCAAAGTTTAATGTAGTTTGTGTTTGTCCTCTAGTTTGAGACCATACATCTTCTATACCTGCTAATTTAAGGATAGTTTTACCTACATCTCCTATTGCAAGACCTACACCTCCCGGTGCTGGCATTAATGAAACATTTACACTACTCATTTTACCTTCAACTTTAAATGGTACTGTGTGTTCTTTTCCACATACACAACCCCAATCTCCACAACCTCTAGGAACTTTAATAAGATTATATTTAGCATTATCTACAGCTTTTCTTATTGCAGGCCCTACTTCTTGTGATTTTCCTTGACCGAGACCAATGTAACCATTTTTATTTCCTACTGCTACAATAACTCTGAAATTTACTTTTCTACCAGATTTATGCATTCTTTGAACAAGGTTAACATCCATTACTTCTTCTTCAAGATCTGGTAATAGTACGTCAAATATTGCTAGTTCCATTATTGGAAGCCCTTTATCTAATATTTGATCAATATTAGTTATTTCACCATCTTTAACTTGTTGTCCAAGTTGAGTTTTTGGTTCCCATTCGTCAACATTGAATTTATTTGATGGTTTTTTAGACTTGTTTGACCTATTTGATCTTTCACTCATTCTATTGCCTCATCTATTTTTTGTTTTACACTATCAAAATGATTTGGTATTTCCATTGGAGATAAACCATTTTTTATGTAGTTGGAGAATTTAGATTCTCTTTCTGCATTATCCATGCTTTCTGCATAGCTTGCAATATGTTCCCCTCTAATTCTACTTTCTTCAGGTAATATTGAATCATTATGTGGTACATATAATCCTGCATCTACTGCTCCTTTAAGAACAGAATAGATTTTTGTACCTTTGATTGATGGTTGTAATCCTATATCTAATATAGTTTCATCTACATCATTAGCTAATGCTTTTTTACCAAATAAAAATCCGGTTAAATATGCTGCTGAAGTATTTTTACCATTACCTAACCATCCAAATTCATTTAATTCTTTAGATGTAGCTGAAATTATAGTTTCATCACCATTTTTTCCAACTTTTACTAATTGAACTATTGTATGATTAGAAGTAATTCTAACAACCATTCTTGTTTTATCAACATCAATTAATTTGATTCTTGAATTATAATTAGTTTTGCCTTCTCGACGTCTTTTAAATTGTACTTTATATCTTGATCCGTGAGCCACTTTCTATTCCCCCGTTTTTTGAAGCATACCATGATCATTAGCATATGTTTTCATGTATGATTTACTTTTAAATGCTCCACCTTTAGCCATATTATATAATTTACGGTATGTGGTTCTATCAATTTCTTCTTTAGCACGCATATCTTTAAGAACAGTTCTTAAAGACCTGACAGTTCCCATCCATGCTTGTTTTTTAGGAGTTCTTGCTTTTTTAGCCCCTTTTATACTTCCATGACCTTTTCGTTTTCCTTTTCTTTTTTGTTCTGCTATTTTTTTAGACCTATAACTACTTATTCCTTTTACTGGTTTTGCTTTTATGATTCCGTCATTTATTAGAGATCTGATACTGTTTCTTGTGATTGCTCTTGAAACTTCTTCCATGTATTCAGGATCAATCCATACCCGGTTTACTCCAACTTTGAGAATTTTTGCAGCTAACTTTTTTTGTGTGGTAAGATTCATTAAAAAAATCCTCCTATTATTAACATTGTATGTTTAAATTAAGTTTTCGTATAAGAATAAACTTAATTTAATATTTTTACTCCAAGCTCTTTAGCTTTTGAAAGCATTACTTTTTTCTTACGTGCTCCTACTGTTGCACTTATTCTTCCAGCATCTATTTCTGGATTTAATGCTTCAAGTTGAGAGACGTTTTCTATGAGTATATCTTTATAACCTGATGGATGTAATCCTCTTTTATCTTTAGGACTTCTATATCCTACTGATGCCATTGCAGGTTTTCTTTTTTGATATCTTCGTCTTTTACTTAATTTTCCTTTAGGTTTCCGATACTTATCCCCTAATTTTTTGTATCTAAAGAATTCCTGTCTTTTGAAGTTTGGTTTTTTCATATTAACTTCCTCGCCCTTTTTTATTCATTTTGTTGTTTATCTACTAAGTAGATCCCATCTTGGAAAATACGTGGATCTCGTCTTTTGACTTTTGTAGCTTGTTCTATATTAGCCATAGTTTGACCTACGTCTTCTTTGTTAACTCCAGTGATTGTAACATCTTCACCTTTAACATTAACTTTTGCATCACCCATTATTTTAGCTGTTCTTGGGTGTCTTTCTCCAAGGAAGTTTTCTATAGTTACTATTTTTCCTTTAACTTTAATAGTCATTGGAAAGTGAGCATATACTACTTTCATTTTATAAGTAAATCCTTTTTCTATTCCAAATATCATATTTTTTATGTGGGATGTTATTGTTCCTATCATAGCTTTTTCTTTTTTATTTGGGAAAAGTACATTTACTATAACTTCATTTTCTTTTTGATCTATAGTGATTTTTTCATGGTTGAATTTTCTTTTTAATTCTCCACTTTTACCTTTTACTGTTACTTCATTATCTTCAACTGTAACAGTAACATCCTCAGGTACTGGGATGGTCTCTGTTATTTTTGCTAGATTAACCATTATTTCACCTTTTTAGTATACATATACTAATAATCTACCACCAACACCTAATTCTTTAGCTTCTTTATGAGTCATTATACCTTTTGGTGTTGTGACAATAAGAATTCCAAAGTCTTTTGCTGGTAAGTATCTTTTTTCGAATTTTTCGAATTCATCTTTTTTAACTGCGTGACGTGGTTTTATTACTCCACATTTATTTATATTTCCTTCAAGTTGTATAGTGAATTTTCCTGCTTTATTATCATCCACTAATTCAAAATTTCCTATAAAGTTTTCCTTTTGCATTGTGCTTAAAACATGACCTATCATTTTTGATGCTGGGGATACAATACAAGTGTCATTTCCCTGTGCTTCATTATTTCTCATAGTTGTTAGTGCATCTGCAAGAGGATCCATAAGAGACATTCTTTAAACACTCCTTATTAATTATATTTTTTAAATCCTATTTTCGGTGCAAGTTCTCTGAAGCATTGACGACAGAGCATTAAGTCATATCTTCTTACTATTGCAGAAGTATCTCCACATCTACTACATTTTCTTGCTGCTTTACCGTATTTTCTTGACAAAATACTTCACCTTCTTATTCTAAGTTAAGTTGGAATTTTTCTTTCATGAATTCCATAGATTCTTCTCTAGTTACTCTTTGTTTTCTAGGTATTTTCTTTGGTCTTAATCTTCTGTTTTTAATTCTGTGTCCTGCTTTTGCAAATGATACAGCAACATCCATTCCAAAGATTCCTATATCAGGATCATATCTTACTCCAGGAATATCAATATGTTCTCTGATTCCAAAGGATACATTTCCTTCTTTATCAAATTGACTTTCTTTGATCCTATTTTCTAAACCAGCAAGTACCATAGAAATCATTTTTTCTGCTTTTTCCCCTCTTAATGTTACTTTACATGCTATAGGTTGTTTTTTTCTTATACCAAATTCAGGATTTGTTACTTTTGAATAAGTTCTTACAGGTTTTTGATCAACTAATGTTACAAGTAATTTTTCTGCTCTTGTTAGTTTTTCTCCACCTTCTCCCACACCTATGTTTACAGTTGCTTTTTCAATGAAGGGTTCTGACATTGAATTCATATTAGTTATCTCCTAATAATGATATTACAGGTTTTTCTTTTCCAATTACAAATACATATTTTGTAAGTGTTAAAAATTTACCTTCTTCAGTTTCCATTAATACAGTGTTTGATTTTGATGAATTAGATATTCTAATTTCTTCGATTTCTCCAAGTTCTCCTATGTGTTTACCACCAGTAATTAAACCAATAGATCCGTTTTCAAATTTAATTGAATCGGTTATTTGTTGTTCTGGTATACTTAAAACTACAACATCACTTGTTTTATATTCATCTTCTGTTAAAACATTTCTTCCATCATGAAGATTTAATTGTGTTTTTCCACCTTTAACTATATTTTTACCTTCAATACTGCATAATTTAAAGGAAGTATCTTTTTCACTAATTTCGTGTAATACTAATTTTCCTTTATTATCAGGTAATACTCTGTAGTATTTATTCATTTTTGGTATTGATACAACATCCATGAATCCTACAGGATATCTGTGATCTTTTCTTACTACACCATCAATTAGTACTTCACCATTATTTAAGATTATTTTTGATTCTTTAGCATTTTTTGCTAATCCTAAAATATCTCTTAAAACAAATACTAATGGTATAGATTTATCTAGTGCATGTGATCCTGCACTTGTTTTTGTTGTCCATGTATTTTCTTTTGCATGTATTGGCCATGTTTTTGGTGCTTTGTATCTTTTTAGATGTTTTCTTGATCCCATTTTTGCCATGATTATACCTTCCTATTTAATGCTATGTTTCTTTTTTCATCATCTAAGTATAAATCTACTATAACTAAGTTTGATGGGTGAATTGGTTGATATAATTTGTTTCCATCTGGTTTTTGTATTGATGCACCATCAACCATTACTCTGTAATTTTTTAGATCTATTTTTTCTACTGTTCCTTCTTCATTTTTGAAATCTCCACGTAATATTTCTACTACATCTCCTTTTCTTACAGGAATAGATCTTCTTTCATATTCTTCTTTAAGTTCTTCACTTAAAGCTACACTCATTGAATTATGTCTTTTGTGTAAAGGTGCAGTATACATTGCTTTTCGTTGTTTTCTTGGTTGTTTTGACATTTTTTCACCTATACTATTATACTTGCAGCACTACCTATTGCAGGCCAAACATCTGCTGCTTCTTTAGCTATAGGACCTCTGATTTCTGATCCTTTGAGTATACCTTCCTCTGTTATAATAACAGCTGCATTATCCTCAAATTTAACTCTTAAACCATTAGCTCGCCTATACTCTTTTTTCTGGCGTACTACTACTGCTGTAGTAATTTCTCTTCTCATATCCGCAGTTCCTTTTTGTACTGCGATAACTACCATGTCACCTACACCTGCTGTTGCAAGTCTTCTTCTTACTCCTTTAAATCCTTTTACTGAGATGATTTTCACTTCTCGAGCTCCAGTATTATCTACACAATTTAGTGTAGCACCTATTGGAAGAGATTTGGAGATTTTAGAGGTAATAGCTTTCATTTCTATTTTTCTCCTTTTACTTCAACTAATACAAAATGTTTTGTTTTACTTAATTGTTTACATTCTGCTATTTTCACAGAATCTCCTATTTCTACTTCAAGACAATCTGGTTTATGTGCTTGAATTTTTGAATTTCTTTTTTCGTATCTTTCATACTTGTTTATGAACTTGTAAAAACTTCTTTCTACTGTGATTGTCCTATCTGCTTTATTACTTGTAACAGTTCCTTCTATTACTTGTCCTCTTAAAGACAATTCTCCATGAAATGGGCAGTTTGGATCTTCACATGTGTTTTCTGGTTCTTTGACATCAATGCCTACCATTTTATCACCAAATTTTTTTATATTTCTTTTTTATCCGGTCTTCAGGGCGGGATATAATAACGTTTCCTTCCACTGATACTTTTTTATTATCTGATAAGTAGAACATAAATACAACATCTTTTTTAGGGATAAGTTTCTCTTTATCACCTGTATCAATTGTTAGTGTATTATATGTTTCATCAATCACTTTTCCTTTTATTCCGATATAATCTGTATGATTACTTTCAATGATTTCAGTCCTTAGACCAATTAGTTCATGTCGAAATATGTTTTGTGGAGTTATCATAGTATCTACATTAATTTGTTAATGTCTTTTTCCCTGGTATTATTTTTAATTAAAAAATTACAAATGAATACATGTTATTTAATAAATATAATGATTTCCATTTATTTGATTTCAATTGTGTTTGAAGAGAATCCAAGTTCTGATAATACTTCTTTAACTTTTCGTTTATGATCCCCTTGTAGTTCTATCTGCCCTTTTTTTGCAGTTCCACCACAAGCACATTTTGCTTTAAGTTTTTTAGTAAGTACTTTTATATCTATATCTTGTTCATCAATTCCTTCAACAATAGTCATGAGTTTACCAAATCGTCTTCGTACAGTATATACTTTTACTTTCTGGATTTCTCGTGCTATTTCTTCACAAACACATAAATCTTCTGGAAGACCACATATTTCACATATTTTCATTTCTATTCTAATTCTCCCTGAATTTTATTTTCATTTATTATTGTTAGAACACGGGCTATGGTTCTTTTAATTTCTTTTATTTTACCAGGATTTTCAACACCAGATACTGCACTTTTACTTATCATAGTTTCATATTCTGCATGTAGTTCATCTAGTTTATTTTGAAGTTCTGTTGAACTTAAATCTCTTAGTTCTTTACTTCTCATTATTACCATAAATACTACCCCATTATTCAGTTATATCTTCAGAATTATTAGATGTTTCTTCAGAATCTTCAGTAACATCAGTTAGTTCTTCTTCTATTGGTTCTTCTGTAATTTTTTCAAGAACGTCTTCTTATTCAATTTCTTCTACAATTTCTTCTGTTACTTCAGGTTTTGTTGTTTCAGTCATTGGAGTAATTTCTTCATCATCTGATGCTTCACGTTCTTTTACTTCTATTTTATCAGGTAAAGTAATTTCAGGTGGCATAATTCTTACATATATTCCAAGTACCCCTGGTTTTAATTGTACTGTTGCAAATCCTTCACGAACATGTTTTATGGATGGTTCTCCACATTTTTTAATGTATCCATCTGCAAATTTAGCACATGCTGATCTTGACCCTCTAATTTTACCAGATATTGTTACTTCTACCCCTTGAGCTCCTGCTCCCATAATTTTTCTTATGGTTGTGTAAGCTACTCTTCTGAAGTGCATTCCTCTTTGTAGCATCCCTACAATTTTTTGTGCCATTACTTTTGGATTTAGTTCTGGTACATCAATTTCTTTAACTTCTACTTGAGGGTTTTCAAGGTCATAATTATCTTTGAGGTTTTGTGTTATTGATCTAACAGTTTTTCCACCTCTACCAATTACCATTCCTGGTTTTTCAGCATAGACTATTACCATTGTTCCTACTGGTGTTACTTGAATATCCATTCCACCATAACCTGCTCTTTCAAGTTTAGATTCAAGATATTCATCGATTCGTGTTCTTTTTAATCCTTCTGTTACAAAATTTTTCTCAATCATATGATCTTATGCCTCCCCCAAAACAATTTGTATATGAGTTGTTGGAGTGTTAAATGGGCTTGCTCTTCCAAATGCTCTTGAAGTCCATCCTTGAATTATAACTCCTCTGTTTGCTGATACATGGATAAGTTTTAAATTTTCTATGTCCATTTCATTATTTTCAGCATTTGCTTCAGCATTTTCTATTACTTTTAAAATTTCTGTTGCTGCTTTTACAGGGTATCTTCCAGAAGGCCATCCTTTAAGATCTTTTCTGTGACCTACTTTTTTGTTGTGTCTTTTAAATGGAACAACAGTTTTTTTCTGAATAACATCTTCTAAAAATGCTTTTGCATCAGTTAAATACATATTACGTATTGTCCTACATATTTCCACAGAATGTTTTGGAGATATTTTAAGTTCATGACCTGAAGCTTTTGCTACTTTCTCATTTTCTTTTACAATATATGAGTATTTATTCTTTGCCATTATTTTAATCTCCATTATTTATTTAAGTGGTACAAACATTGATGATCTAGTTGCACCCATACCTGGGTCTCCGTGTTGTACTTTTCCACGTGTTGCTGCAAATTCTCCAAAGTAGCATCCTATCATTTCTGCTTGAATGGTTACTTCTTTGAATTCTTGACCATTATATATTCCAAATGTTCTTCCTACCATATTTGGTAATACAATCATATCTCGACAATGGGTTCTTATTACTATTGGTCTTCCATTTTCGTCTTCTACATCGTATTTTTCTATTTTATCAAGAACTTTTTGTTGTCTTGGAAGGAATCCTCTTTTTAAGGATCTTCTTTGTCTTGAAGGTAATAATTTTATTACTTCATCAAGAGACATATCTTGTAGTTCTTCAAGTGTATATCCTCTGAATTTAAATATTTTTCGTGCCAATTGCTAGCCTCCTTATCGTCTTCTACCTGTCCGTTTAGATGCTATGGATCCTACTTTACGTCCTGGTGGTGCATGTCTTGATATTGAAGTAGGTCTTCCTGGATGTTGTCTGTTACCTCCACCGTGTGGATGGTCTATTGCATTCATTGCTACTCCTCTAACAGTCATCATTTTCTTACCCTTAGCTTTTAATGCATGGTATCTATTACCAGCTTTAAGGTATGGTTTATCTTTTCTTCCTCCACCAGCTACTACACCTATAGTTGCTCTACATGCAGGATTAAATGCTTTTAATTCACCAGATGGTAATTCAACCATTGTTTTACCAACATCATGAGTAATTAATGATGCATATGTTCCAGAGGATCTTACAAATTTTCCTCCGTCTCCAGGATTATTTTCCATATTATATACTGGAGTTCCTTCAGGTATTTCACTTAATGGTAAAGTATTTCCAGGACTAATTGGTGCGGATACTCCACATTCTATTTCATCATCTACTGCAATTCCTTCTGGTACAAGTACTAATTGTTTTTCTCCAGTTTCAAATTTTACTATTGCAATAGGTGCTGATCTTCCTGGATCATGTATTATGTCAATTACTTGAGCTTTAATACTACCTTCTTTTTCTAATTTATCATATGAACGATAAGTTATTTTTCCCCGAAATCTGTGTGAAGCACTACGATATGTAGGGGTTCCTCTACCTCTTCTTTGAATAATCAGTCTTTTTCCCATTTATTTTTCCTCCTAATAAGGATATGCTTAGAATACACCCATTTTAACAGCTATATCTTCAGCATTGTCGTCTTCATGTAATTTGAAGCAGGCAATTTTAGCTCCTTTAGGAGTGATATGAGTGTTTATTTTAATTACTTTTACTTCATATAATTCTTCAAATGCTGATCTAAGTACATGTTTATTAGCTGTTCTTCTTACTACAAATGATATTTTATTATCATCATAGATTTGATTCATTGTTTTTTCTGATAGTTGTGGTCTTAATATTACTGAATATGGATCCATCTTAACTAGCTCCTATTTTGTTGAAAAAGTTCTTCAAGTTTAGTTATTGCGGATTTAGTATATACTGTGAATCTTCCAGCGTGTGTTCCTGGTGCTAATAATTCTGTATTCACATTATTTACTTCTACAATGTCAATTCCTGGATGATTACGTGCTCCTAATTTAATTCCTTTATCATTACCCACTACTACAAGTGGTCCTTTAGGAGTTCTGTATTTTCTTCCTCTTAATTTTCCTTGACCTGCTTTTATTTTACGTCCATTTTTGGATCTTAAAATATCATCCATAATACCTAAATTTTTAAAGATTTCTCTTGTTTCTTTTGTTGTTTTAATTGTTTCTAATTCATCATCAACTATTAATGGTATTTGTTCAATATTGCTAATTTTGTGTCCTCTGTTTTCTATTAGTTCTCTTTTTGATGTTGCTGCTACTGCGGATCTTATTGAAAGAATTCTTTCTTTTTTATTTATTTTTTCATGGTTTATTTTAGCTACCCGTGGAGGATGAGCTTTACGTCCACCTATTGCCATGGATATGAATGCTGCTTTTGAACCTGCAGGATGTCTTGTTCCTTTTACACGAGGTACCATTGCAGCCCCTCTACCTGAACCAAATGATTCTGCAGTTGTTCTTGTACCTGCTAATGGGTCAATTCCCCATGGTTGTATTCTTGCTGTTTGTATTGAAATTACAGCTCTTTTTATAATGTCTGGTCTGTACTCCTCTTCAAATATTTCTGGGAGTTCTATTTGATCAGTGACATCTCCTTTTAATGAATAAACGTTGATTTTTTCCATCTTAATCACTCTCTAATTATTTAAACTCCCTGTTTTGAAGCTGTACTTATAAATGATATTTCAGGGCTTGTGTTTTGTTTACTTTTTGCTCTGATTCCTTTTCTTAATACTACTAATCTTTTTGATGGTCCTGGTAATGAACCTTTTACTAAGAAATAATTATTTTGTACAAGTCCGTATTTTATAAATCCACCATCTGGGTTGATTTGATCAACTTCTGATGCATCTCCTATTTTTAGGATTTTTTTATTATACTCTGTTCTTTTATGGTATCCCATTTGTCCAGCCATAGCAACTGTCCACATGGTTCTATTTGGTGTCCATGGTCCAATAGAACCTACGTGACGTTTTTTACCACTACGTGCTGCTTTACCATATTGGATTCTTATACCGAATCTTTTTACAGGTCCTTGGAATCCTTTACCTTTTGTAATTGCAATTGCATCTGTATGTTCACCAGTTTCAAAAGTATCTTGTGGTAAAATTTCTTTTCCTAAGACACTTACTGCATAATCTAGTTTTTCTTCTACAGATTTGCCCCCTACACCAAATTCTAATATTTCTGGTTTCTTTTTAGGTACACTTGTAAGTTTAGGTTTAGTATGTACTAAAACTCTTATTTCTGCAATTTTATCTATTTCTGATCGTAATTTTTCTATTTTAGATTCTACGTCTTTAGATTTAGGAACTGATATTTTTCTTGATAATTCTTCGTCTACTTCATCAGTAGCTAATATATCAGTCATTGTTTTTAATCCGTAAGTGTTTCTGGTATATGCTCTAATTCCCAACACTACTAAAGGCGGAGCCTCTAATATAGTAACTGGAACTGAAAGTTCCATATTTTCTGTTGGAGAACCTTTCCTAGAGTCCAGAGCCTTCACGTGGGTCATGCCCACCTTGTATCCTGCGAATCCTAGCAATCCAGTCTCCTCGACTTCTGGCCAAGAACTAATTCTAGGTGTCTCTTTGGCAGCTCGTTTACGAGGACTGAATGCAACCGATCCTTTTCTTGGTTGGTGATGTCTAGTCATGTTGTTTTCTCCTATAATTTCTATTAATTTGATTATAAATTGCGTTATTTACATTAAATATACAGTACTTCATTATTCATTTAATAAAACATTGAAAATAGCCAAAGTAGATGCTACAGCTTCTTCAGTCCGAACTGTTTCAGTACCCTGTTTAGGTACGGTATTGAGTTCATAGTCCAGGTAACTATCATGAATCATTTCATTTATTCCTGAATAAGGACCTCCAAATAAAATAGCAGTATGTTTGGATTCCTTTAAGCTGGCACTAACCTCATCGAAAATAGTAGTTATATTAGGAGCATACTTTGATGTACCTATAACCAGATCTGGTTTTGGATCCACCATGGTTATGCTTTCAGTGAGGTTTTTATTAACAGCTATTGTTTTATATCCCCAATAAACATCAGTTGGTTCATCAGGTTCTAAAAGTATTTCTTTACCAAGTTTTACTATTCGAAAACTTAGTACTATATTAACACTTAGTTTCTCTTTGCAAAGTGCAAGTTGATCTAAACCAATATCAACTACAGTACCTTTACGAGTACGTTTTGTAGTAATTCCTTGTCTATAGTCGCCAACTTGGGCTTCTATTCCAGGATGATGTGGTGTTCTAAGTGGTGGAAGTATTCCGACATTCCTCAATTCCTTAGTTAAAGGAAATACTTTCTTTCGTAAGTATGGTGGTGTATCCATGTAATCTAGTACATCCGTAATGAATTTACTATCATCAGATTCACCCATTTCAGGAGCGTCATTATAAATAACAATATTATTAGCCCTAAAAAGAGCAGCATATCTTCCAATTAATCCGACTTTATATGTTCTTATTTTTAAATCTTTAGATTCTGCCAAAAATGAACTTGGCAAGAAAAGTGATAATTTTTCCATATACTAAATTTGTATTAAAAACATGTTAAAGTTTTTGAACTTAAGAAGATTTGGAATACTATATTATATATTATACTGTAACCTATATATACTTTAATATAAAATTTGTATTTAAATCAAGCATTATTCTTTTTTTTTAAAAAAAAATAATTAAATATAATATTCCTATTAAAACTAATAATTATTTAATATCAATAAGATAAATATGCTCTAATATATTATTTATTTTTATTAATATTTAAAATATGTGGGGATTATTCTTTTAAATTATATTTTTTCTACTTTTACAACTATTACTTTAATATTTATTGATTCTTTAGTATGAAATTCAAATTGTTTTGGTAATGGAAAATCATATTTTAACATTCCTGTTATTTTTCCACCTAAATCATTAAAATAATTTTTAACAAAATCATAAGTTTTAAATAAATGAAAAGAGTACACAGTATCTGCAATTTCTAAAGATTTTCTCATGAATAAACGATCAGCATTTTTAATTGAAGCACCTTGTGCTCCAAAAGGTGGATTTTGAAATACAGTATTTACATTACATGATATATTTTCAACATCATCATTAATAAATGAAATATTATTATTAATATTTAATAAATCAGCACTATAAGAAGCAACATTTAATGATTCTAAATCAATATCAACACCAATAGATTTTTTAGAACCTAATAATGCAGAACCAATAGTGAAAATACCAGTTCCACAACCTAAATCACAAACAACCTTACCTTCAATATCACCCATACTATAAGCATTCCATAAAACATCACTAGCAATATCTGCTGGAGTTGAATATTGTTCAAGATTAACTGAAGGATTAATATGAGAAGGTATACTTTCTAATTTCATAGCCAAATGTTTTCTACGTTTAATCATAAATATCACAAAAAATTAAAATAAATTAATAGCTTAACAAACTATAAGCATTATTATATTTATCTTTTAATATATAACTATAATATAATAAAAAAAATTCTATTTAAAAAATATAAAAGGACTGATAAAAGAATGTTCAATAAAATACTAGTAGCAAATCGTGGAGAAATAGCAATACGAGTAATGAGAGCATGTAAAGAGTTAAATGTAGATACTGTAGCCGTATATTCAAAAGCAGATGAAGAATCTTTATTTACAAAATATGCAACAGAATCATTACCATTTAACTCATCATTACTACCAGAAACTTACCTTAACATAGACAAAATAATAGATTTAGCATTAGAATCAGGAGCTGAAGCCATACATCCAGGATATGGATTCTTATCAGAAAATTCAAATCTTGGGAAAGCATGTGAAAAAAATAATTTAAAATTAATAGGACCTTCAGGTGAGGTAATTGATAAAATGGGAGATAAAATCACCTCAAAAAAATTAATGATAAAAGCAGGAGTACCAACAGTACCTGGAGATCATAAAGGAATAACAGATTTAGATGAAGCAAAAATAAAAGCAAAAGAAATAGGATATCCAGTAATTATTAAAGCATCTGCTGGTGGTGGTGGAATAGGAATGAGAACTGTCTATGAAGAAGACGAATTAATAAGAGCTATAGAATCCACCAAATCAATAGCAGAATCTACATTTGGAGACGGAACCGTATATATAGAAACCAAGACATATTGAATTTCAAATATTAAGTGATGAATATGGAAATACAATTCATGTAGGAGATCGTGAATGTTCAATACAAAGAAGACATCAAAAATTAATAGAAGAATCACCATCACCAATAATGACTAAAGAATTACGAGAAGAAATGGGTGGATCTGCAGTAAAAGCAGCAAAAGAAGTAGGATATTCTAATGCAGGAACTGTTGAATTCATATATTCTAATGGAAAATATTATTTCCTTGAAATGAATACAAGAATACAAGTTGAACATCCAATAACAGAAGCAGTAACAGGAATAGATCTAGTAAAAGAACAATTAAAAATAGCATCAGGAGAAAAATTAGGATACACTCAAGATGATATTGAAATTAGAGGGCATGCTATAGAATGTAGAATAAATGCTGAAAATCCACTAGATGGATTTAAACCAAATCCAGGAAAAATAATAGGATACAGATCACCTGGTGGAATTGGAATAAGAGTAGATAGTGGAGTATATATGAATTATACAATACCATCCATATATGATTCAATGATTTCAAAATTAATTACACATGGTCAAACAAGAGAAGAATCAATAGCTAGAATGAGAAGAGCATTATCAGAATATATTGTTGTAGGAGTTAAAACAACTATCCCCTTCCACAAAGCTATGATGAACAACCAAAATTTCATAAATGCAGAATTATACACAGATTTCATAGAAGAAAATAAACAAGATTTATTAACTGAAGTTGATAAAATTGTAGAAGAAACTCAAGAAAGAGTACATGAATTTAAATCAGCATTCTTACCACAAAAAGCAGTAGCTGCTATATCAACAAGTGTAAATGCATACATGGAAAGAATGACATATGAAAACCAAAAAATAAAAAAATAAACTCCCTAAATTTTTCTTTTATTAATTCTTTTTTTAAAAACAATATCCATATTATAAACTAAATTTAAATAAAATACATCATCTTTTTATAACCTTAATTTAAGTTTAATAATTAAGATTTATAAAAGTAGTATAAATAACTAAAAAAACAGGAAAAAACATGATTTAAAATGAAATATAAAAAATTAGGAAATACAGGACTTAAAGTTAGTGAAATTGGTTGTGGTGCTGAATGGTTTGAAAGACACACAAAAGAAGAAGTTAAAGAGCTTGTTGATTATTGTGTTTTAAAAGGTATTAATATTATGGATTGTTGGGTTCCTAATCCTGAAACTCGTTCTAATACTGGTGAAGCTATTAAAGATTCACGTGATTATTGGATTATTCAAGGTCATATTGGAGCTACATGGCAAAATAATCAATATGTTCGTAGTCGTAATATTAAAAAAGTTAAAGAAGCTTTTGAAGATTTACTATTTCGTTTTCACACTGATTATATTGATATTGGTATGATTCATTTTGTTGATGAAGTTGATGATTTTAATAAAATTATGAATGGTGATTTTATAGAATATGTTCACCAATTAAAATATGAAGGTAAAATTAAACATGTTGGATTAAGTACTCATAATCCTATTGTTGCTAAAATGGCTGCTGAAAGTGGTGAAGTTGAAATGATATTATTTAGTATTAATCCTGCTTTTGATTTACTTCCAGCTAGTGAAGATATACTTGATTTATCTAATGATACTTTACTTCAAAATAATAATTTAAATGGTGTTTCTAAAGAAAGAATGAATTTATATAAAATTTGTGAAGATAAAAATATTAGTATTAATGTAATGAAAGGTTTTGCTGGTGGAAGATTATTTTCAAATAAAGATTCACCATTAGGTGTTAAATTTACTCCAGTTCAATGTATTCATTATGCTCTTACTCGTCCAAGTGTTTGTTCTATAATGGTTGGTTATGATACAACTGACCATATTGATGATGCAGTTTATTATGAAAATGCAACTGATTCTGAAAAAGATTTTAGTCAAACATTATCTAATATAAAATATAATAATTATATTGGACAATGCACTTATTGTGGTCATTGTGCTCCTTGTAAAGTTGGAATTGATATTGCTATGGTAAATAAATTTTATGACCTTATAGTAACAGAAGATAATGTTTCTGATTCACTTTGTGCTCATCATAATGAATTATCTAAAAATGCTTATGATTGTATTGAATGTGGAGATTGTGAAAAAGCTTGTCCATTTGGAGTGGAAATTATTTCAAAAATGAGAAAAGCTAAAAAAGTATTTAAGAATAAATAAAATTTTTATATCATTGAATTTAAGTATGTATTCTAAACTAAAAAAATAATAAATAGTATATATAAACATATATAACATAACTAAATAAAAAAAAGGAACGAATAAGAAAAAATGTTTGACAATATGAGAGAGGATGTAAGAACCGTATTTTCTAGAGATCCTGCAGCTAAAAGTACAATTGAAGTTATATTATGTTATCCTGGATTACATGCATTATGGCTTCATAGATTAGCTCATTGGTTTTGGAAAAAAAATCATTTATTAATAGGTAGATTTATATCAGCAACTAATAGAAATCTTACTGGAATTGAAATACATCCTGGAGCCACAATTGGTAAACGTTTCTTTATAGATCATGGAATGGGTGTGGTTATAGGAGAAACAACAGAAGTTGGTGATGATGTTCTTCTTTATCAAGGTGTTGTATTAGGTGGAACTAGTCTTGAAAAGAAAAAAAGACATCCTACATTAGGAAATTCTGTTGTTGTTGGTTCTGGAGCTAAGGTTTTAGGTGCTATAGAAATTGGAGATGGTTGTAAAATTGGAGCTGGAGCTGTAGTAACTAAACCTGCATCTGCTGGATCAACAATAGTTGGTATTCCTGGAAGAACAGTTAAAGGTAAAAAACGAAAACCAAAAATAGATTTAGAACATGCAAAATTACCTGATCCTGTAACAGATATTCTTAATATGTTAATTAAACGTCAAGAAGCTTTAGAAGAAAAAATTTGTCATGAAGATAATAAAGCTGAAGATAAAAAGTTAATGTATAAAGAATTAGAAGATCTATGTTATGATGGATCTGGAATTTAATATTTTTTTTTGAATTATTTTTTGTAGTTAATTTTTATGATCTTTTGAGTGTCCGACAAAAAGCACTTTTTTAGAAAATTTTATTCTTCAATTGATAAATAACGGCTTTTCTTACTCTTTTCATTTAACAATTGGGGTTTTTGTCGCACCCTCCTTTTTTTAAAAAAAAGTTAGGCTTGCCAAAATATTTATATAGTAATACTTTTTTAAATAGTAATAGGTAATATGTTAAGTTAACCTAAAAAAATGGTAATTACATATTTTAGTATACTAAACTTACCACACTAAACCATTAAATATTCCCTCAAAAAAAAAACAAAGGAAATACAAAAAAAATGACAAATGAAAAACATATAAACAAACTATTAGAAAGTGAAAATACAAAATATTTCATAGGTGGAATAATAGCAGCTTATGCAATAAAAAAAATATCAGAATCTGAATATACAAGACAATTAGCAGTTGATATAACCTCAAAAGCATTAGATTTTCAATCATCAACACAAGAAACAATACAAAGTATAAAAGAAGATGCTGAAGACATACATGAAGATGCAAAATCAAAATCAAAAAAAGAAACATATTCAGTTGATATTAAAACAGACAATGATGAATCTGTAGAAAACTAAGAAAAATATTTTATTCTTTTTAGAAACAAGTAGGTTTTAAAAATAATGAAATACAAGATAACATATGATAACAACAAGGATAGGATACGTTTAAGATGTGGTAAATATGCATTTAACAAAGAAGAAGAATATGGTTTAATAAATCACATCTTAGAAAATAAAAATGTAATTGACACAAAAGTATCCTCAATAAATGGTAGTATTCTAATAAAATATACTAAAAACAAAGAAAAAATACTAAACTATATTTCATTAACAACAATAAATGATCTTAAAAACACAACCCCTCGAGAAATAGACATAACACGAAATATAAATAACACTTACATCAATAAAATGATTTCTCTTATAACAAAAAGAGTAATATTAAAATACTTATTGCCAACACCATTACAACCAATAAATTATATAAAAACAATTTTTGAATCATACTCATACATAAAAGATGCATTAAAAAGTTTATATAATTTTAAATTAGATGTAGCAGTACTAGATGGAGTTGCAATATTTGGTTCACTAATAAATAAAATGTTCCAATCTGCAGGATCAATTATTTTCTTCCTAAAAATATCAGATATATTAGAAGAATACACAATAGAAAAAACAAATAATGCATTGAAAAACAGCCTTGAAATAAATATAGATAAAGTTTGGATACAAACCGAAAACAAAGAAGAAATACAAATACCATTTACACAACTAAAACCAGATCATAAAATAATTTTAAGAACTGGAAGTATAATACCAGTAGATGGAACTATAATTTCCGGTGAAGCAGAAATCAATGAAGCAACAATGACAGGTGAATCATTACCCGTATCTAAAGGTAAAAAGAAAAAAGTATTTGCAGGAACATTAATAGATAATGGAGAAATAATAGTCAATGTAGAAGCAATAAATGAAAAAACAAGAATAAATCAAATAATAGAGTTAATAGAAAAATCTGAAAAAACTAAGGCTAGTATTCAATCTAAAGCAGAAAAATTAGCTGATTCCATTGTTCCATTTAATTTCTTATTAACATTATTAACATATATATTTACACAAAATAAAATAAAAACACTATCAGTACTAACTGTAGATTATTCTTGTGCAATAAAACTAGCAACACCATTATCAATAATATCTGCAATGAAAGAAGCATCTGATCATCAAATAGTAATAAAAGGTGGAAAATATCTTGAAGCATATGCCCAAGCAGATACCATAATATTTGATAAAACAGGTACATTAACAGAAGCATCACCAAAAGTAAAAAGAGTAATATCATGTGGACAATACAAACCAAAAGAAATACTACGATTATCAGCATGTCTTGAAGAACATTTCCCACATAGTGTAGCAAAATCAATAGTTAACAAAGCAAAAGAAGAAAATTTAGACCACATTAATGAAGAACATGAAAAAGTAGAATATATAGTAGCACATGGAATAGTCTCATCAATATACAATAAACGTGTAGTAATAGGAAGTAGACATTTCATATTAGAAGATGAAAATGTACAAGTAACCAAAGAACAAGATTACATAATAGAACAAAACCGTGAAAAATATTCCATAATATATTTAGCAATAGATAGTAAGCTTGAAGGAATAATCTGCATAGATGACCCACCACGAAAAGAAGCTAAAAAAGTATTAAATCAATTAAGACAACTAGGAATAAAAAATATAGTGATGCTAACAGGAGACAGTGAAAATTCATCAAGAGCTGTTGCTGAAGAATTAGAAATAACAAAATATAAATCACAACTATTGCCTGAACAAAAATCTGAAATTATAGAAGAAATAAAAAAGAAAACAAATAAAGTAATAATGGTTGGTGATGGAATAAATGATTCACCAGCACTATCATGTGCAGATGTATCTATTGCAATGAAAGATTCATCTGATATAGCACAAGAAGTAGCCGATATTACATTATTAAATCCAAATCTTAATGAATTAGTAACATTAAGAACTTTAAGCCAATTAATGCTTAAAAAAATAGATAAAAATTATATAAAAATAGTTTCAATAAATACTCTATTAATCCTACTTGGAATTACAGGTATTATAACACCATCCCAATCTTCCTTAGGACATAATGCATCAACATTATTAATAGGAATATCAAGTAGTAAAACATGTTTAGATAAACAAGAAATAGAAATATAATATTTTTATCTACCTAAACTCCTTTTTTTACCACCATTATATATAACAATTAATAAATATTATTATATTTATAGAGGATTTAAAATGAATATTTTTAGAGATAAATCTAATTTTAATAAGTTATTTTTTAAAATTATTATTGGTTTAATTATTATTCAATTATTTCGATCAGTGCTAATGATTACATCTAATTTTATATTAAAACCAGGACATGACTTTTTATTATTTAATCTTTGTAAAGCTATAAGTCTTTTAGTTACAATTATTTTACTGTTTTTATATTTTAAACCTTCTTGGGTTGAATTATCTTATTCAATTAATAATAATAAATTATTATATTCATTAGGATTTGTTATCTTATTAATACTTTCTTTTATTCCATTTACTTTTAATTGGGAACTAGATATTTTATTTATTAATTTATATGGTGTTTTTTTAATTCCTTTTTTTGAAGAAAGTATATTTAGAGGTTTTATATGGAATAAATTAAATAATCAATTAAATAATGAATATGGTGTTTTGTTTATTACATCTGTATTATTTGCTTTTTGGCACACTGGTTATTTAGATGTATTTTTATTAAATTCTAATTCTGGAAATATTTTTAATTTATTAATTTTTAAAGTTATTTTTGGATTTGTGTTAGGTTTAATTTTAGGATTTGCTCGTTTAAAAACTGATAATATTTATTTATCATTTTTATTACATGGATTTTGGAATTTATTTTCATTTTAGAAATTAATTTCAATATATGTAGAAAAAGTAAAAAGTTTTTAAGGTATTTAAACAAAAAAGAAAGATTAATGATAAATAATAAACTAAATTATTTTTTACCATTTTTCATTAATTAACTAACTTTTTAGAACATTTAATATTCCAGTTCCTTTTGATGTTGCATAAGTTGTTGTTCCACTATAAATTACTTGAATATCATATTTTCTAATTAACATATTATTAGGTATTTTATAATTATATGTTGCTATTCCATTTGATACTGTACATTTACCAACATAAGTACCACCTACATAAAATGATGCAACACCACCATAAATAGGTGTACCTGAATTAGTTTTAAAGGTAGATTTTAATTGAGTAACAGTTCCAACAATACCTGATTGTGAATTTACAACAGTATTAACATTTACTTTTTGTATTTTTAGAGTTCCTACTCCTGTTGATGGATTTAAATTATTTGATCCATGATATATTGCTGTTAAATCATATACTCCTATTTGGCTATTAGTTGGTATTTTATAGTTAGCTGTGGCTATTCCATTAGATACTGTTCTATTACATATATAAGTTCCATTTATATAAAATGATATAGTACCATTAGTAACTGGTTTATTTTCACTATTTTTAACTGTTGCTTTTAGTTGGATATTAGTTGTTGGAACTCCTATTACTGAAGTTACTGTTGTTTCTGTGTTTTTTATATCTTTTTGTATTGTTAATATTCCCTTTCCTGTTGATGTTGCATAAGTTATTGTTCCATTATAAACTATTTGGATTATATGTGATCCTACTGTTTTACTTATTGGTATTTTATAATTGCATGTTGCAATTCCTTTTGATACTGTACATTTACCAACATAAGTACCATCTATATAAAATAATGCAACACCACCATAAATATGTGTACCTGAATTAGTTTTAAATGTAGCAGTTATTTGTGTTAAATTTCCAGCAGTTCCTGATTGTGAATTTACACCAGTTCTAATATTTACTTTTTGTATTTTTAATGTTCCAGTTCCTATTGATGAATCATAATTTGTTGTTTCTTGATATTCTGCTGTTAAAGTATATGTTCCAATTGATTGATTTGCAGGTATTTTATAGTTATAAGTTGCTATTCCATTAATTACATTAGTATTTCCAATATATTGACCATCTATATAAAATTTTACAAAACCACTAGATATAATATTACCATCACAATTTTTAATAGTAGATTTTAATTGAACATTAGTTGTAGGAACCCCAATTACAGAAGTTACAGTTGTATATGTTTTTCTTATATCCTTTTGTATTGTTAATATTCCATTTCCTGTAGATGTTGTATAAGTTGTTGTTCCACTGTAATCAACATGAATAGTATGTAGTCCTGCTGATTTACTTATTGGTATTTTATAATTACATGTTGCAATTCCTTTTGATACTGTACATTTACCAACATTAGTACCATCTATATAAAATAATGCAACACCACCATAAATATGTGTACCTGAATTAGTTTTAAATGTAGCAGTTAATGGAATTATTTCATTAACAGCACCAGTTATTGAAGTAACAACTGTGTTAATATTTACTTTCTGAACTTTTAATGTTCCAGTCCCTGTTGATGGATCATATTCTGTTGTTCCATAATATTCTGCTGTTAAAGTATAAGTTCCAGATTTAGTATCTGATATTTTATAATTACAACTTGCCACCCCATTAGATACACTACTACTTCCAACATACTCAAAATCTAAAAGGAAATATACAGTACCTCCTGAAACTAAAGCACCATTTGTAGTTCTAATATTAGCTTTTAATTGAACATTAGTTGTAGGAACTCCAATTACTGAATTTACAGTTGTATATGTTTTTATATTACTTTCAACTGTAAGAGTTCCATAACCAGATGAAGAATAATAATTATCATTTCCTTTATAATATCCTGCAACTTCATACATTCCACTTGGTAAATCTTGTATTTTATAATTATAAGTTGCTATTCCATTATATACACTACTACTTCCAACATAATCCAAAGCCACATAAAAATCTACAGTTCCTTTAGTAACTAAAACACCATTTGTAGTTCTAACAGTGGATTTTAATTGAACATAATCTCCTAAATGTCCTATTAATGAATCTTCAACTGTATAGGTTTCTTTTTTAGTAGTAGTAGGTTGAAGAGTTAAAGATAATACTTGATCATCAATTGTTGCTTTAAAAGTGGTTGCAGAACCTGTA
The DNA here is from genome assembly GCA_030539615.1 of Methanobacteriaceae archaeon. Classification (GTDB taxonomy): domain Archaea; phylum Methanobacteriota; class Methanobacteria; order Methanobacteriales; family Methanobacteriaceae; genus Methanosphaera. The sequence continues at coordinate 40,439 of JAUNXU010000003.1, forward strand.
TATGTTGTAGTACTACTACTTGAAAATGAATTTTTTGATGGATTAAATGTACCTGATGTACTTGTAAATGTCACTGTTCTCTTAGGAAGTCCACTAATACTATTACCATTATTTAATCTATTTAAAGATGCAACCAAATTTACCTGACCATTACTATAAGAAGTTGTATTACTAAACCTCATGATAACATAAATTGAAGGTTTTGTAAAACCACAAATTCCATTATCTGCACCATCATTTGCAGTATCTGGACCACTATTAGTTCCCCACCAATTATTATTTGCAGAACTTATAGAACTATATTTATAAACTCTAATTGATCCACCATAATCAGCATAGTTATCTGAAAAACTACAAGTAGTAATAGAATTAGTATGTGATACACCAGAATTTCCTTCAGTTGCTATTGCACCACCACCACTTCCTGCTGAATTACTTGTAAAACTTGAACCAGTTATTTTTAAAGGACCACCATAAATAGCCCCACCCCATTTTGCATAATTATTTGTAAAACTTGAACCATTGATAGTTCCATCAAAAGCTAAAGCACCACCATACTTAGTTGCTTTATTACCTGTAAAAGTACATCCACCAACATATCCACCACCAAATATAGCACCACCATAAAATCCTTCATTGTTTTTGAAAGTAGAAGCATAAACATTAACAGAAGTACCATACAAATATATGGCACCCCCACCAGATATAGAACCACCTACTCCATCCATATTAGCAGTTGCTATATTATTTGAGAATACAGAATTTTTAACTGTCATATCTGCAAATGAAAATATTGCACCACCTTCTCCTCCTTCATTATTTGAAAAAATACAATTATCTATTGTAAACTGTTTAATTTCGTCTACATATATAGCACCACCACAATTAGAATCATATCCATTTGTAAAAGTTAAACCACTTAAATGAATCTTATAATTTCCAAATACCTCCAACATGTGCACATTATTATTTCCAGTTAATATTGTTGTCTTAGGATCTGATCCTTTAAAATTAACTGTTATTCCATTTTTTGTATAACCACTTAATTTTAATGGATTATTCCAAAAGTTATATGTTCCTGGTGATAAATATATTGTGTATGTTTTATAGTTTACTCCATAGTTATTTATTTTACTAACTACTGTGTATAAGTTTTTATCTCCTGTTCCACCTGCTACAACGTAATATGTTGTTGATATTGCTGATTTTGTTGTTATATTTTTTTGTATTTCTACAGGTTTTATTTCTTCAATTGGTGTTTCTACTTCTTTGTTACTTTGAGTTTCTATTTTCTTATTTTCATTATTTTGATTTTCTACTTCTTTATTATTTATTTGTTTATCTTCTTTTATTGGTGTTTCTTGTATTGTATCAG